>NZ_MNUD01000010.1:0-36003 GCF_001917295.1 Akkermansia sp. 54_46 | reverse complement strand
GCGGGCGTTTGTTTCCGTGGCAAGCCTGTTGAAGGCGTCCCAGGTTTTGTCCACGTGCGTTCCGTCGGCATACGTTTTGCGCGTTTCCAGCCCCGTGGCTTCGTCATAGCTCCAGGTGGTGGTGTCGCCGTCCGCGCGATCGGAGGGGTCCTCCGCGATGTCGCCTTCCTGCGCCGCGCGGAAGGTGGTCAGGCTCACCAGGCGGTCGGCCTCGTCATAGCCCAGGAGCAGGGGCTGCGTCCCCGTCCCCCATTCGGCCGTTTTCCGGCCTCTGGCGTCGTATCTGGCGCACACCGTATTTCCCAGCGCGTCCGTCACCACGGCGGCCAAGTCGTGGCAGGCGTCGTATTGCGTCACGGTTTCATTCCCGGCGGCGTCCGTCACGCTGACGGCCCGACCGGCCAGGTCAGTCCGGGTCGTCGTTGTGTTGCCGCGGCCATCCGTGCGGGTCAGGGTCATGCCCGAGGCCGTATAGGCGCGGGCGGCCGTCTCCGTGATGCCCGCGTGTTTTTTCTGCGAGAGCATCAGGCCGTCCGCTCTTTTCGTATTTTCAGCATACTCCGTCCATTCCGCCGAAGTCAAGCCGCGTTCGTCAACGATGACCGTTTTTGTTTCCAGAACCCCGGAGAGTTCGGAGATGAGTTCCTTCCGGGCGCTGGTCAACGGTTCTCCTTGTGCATTATAACGTATTTGCGTCGTGACCAGATAGACGCCGTCCTCCGCGTTTTCCACGCTGAAGGCATATTCCCGGATGGGGCTGTTGTCCGGTGCGGGCTGCTCCGCCAGGGCGAGCGTTTCCCTGGTCATGTTGCCGAAGGCGTCGTATTCGTAGAGCGTGGGCGCCATGGCGACGGCCCCCTCCTGCGTACCCGCATCCCTCCATGTGCGGATGAGGCGCCCCTGTGCATTATATTCGGAATGGTCATACAGGAACCCGGCCGTCGTGGGCGTCACTTGCAGGACGCTTTGTCCGAAGCCGTTGACCAGGGTCCGGGAGAGGAGAGTCGTCTGGTCGGCCAGGGTAACGGTTTCCCTCAGGCAGTTATCGCCGATGTCATAGACATGGTAGCGTTCGCGCTGTCCCGTGCCGTATTCATGGAGTACGGAGCCGTCGGGGTGACGTTCGGTGACGAGGGTGGCGCCGGAGGGCGTCGTGACGGTTTCCGTCAGGCCGTTTTCGCTGTAGGCTGTCGCCGTCACGCGGCCCAGCACATCGGTTTGTCTGACGATACGGCCGAGCCTGTCGTATTCCACGCTTTCCGTCGTGGTCATGGCTCCCCTGTCCCGACGCGTCTGCAGGGCGCGCCCGGCGGCGTCCCGGGTGTAGGTGGTGATGGTTTCCGGGGTAATGACCGTGTCTCCGTCGCTGATTTCCGAACGGATGGTTTCCACCAGCTGGTGGGCGCTGTTGTAGCCGTACGACGTCAGGATTCCGTCTTCGTCCGTTTCCGAGAGCTTGCCGCAGCACATCCAGGACGTGGCGCTGACGCGGCCGTTGCCCCGCGTGGTTTTCGTGCGGCGGCCTTCTTCATCGTATTCATGGGCGCCGCTTGAGAGCAGCAGCCAGTTTTCACCATCCCAGATGCTTTCCTGTTCAACAAGCACCGTGTCGTTGGCGGCAAGGAACGATTCCGTCTTGCGGCTCTGTCCGGCCGCCAGTTCGCCGCCGACCTTGGTAACGGCCGTCTTTTTGTGCGCGGCGCCGTGTTCCACGGCCGCCTCATAGTCATAGAAGGTTTCCACGCCGGCAATGTCCCGGGTGAATTTGGTTTGCCCGGCGGCATAGGGATAGGCGGCGGCTTCTCCATACGTTTCTTCCACGCTTGTCTGTTCCTGGCCGGAACCGGCGGCAGTCACGGTTTTGGTCACCCGTTCCATGAGGGGAGAGCGCTCATAGGCGTAAGCGGCGGCCGTCAGTTCGATTTCCGTGCCGTCGGACAGCACCCGGAATTCGGCGACACGCGCCGGACGGTTGTCGTAGAAGCGCAGGCCGGCGTATTCGGTCCGGGTTACCTGTTCTCCGCCGCCGGCCCAGGGTTCCGCCTCAAGCGTGACCCGACCTTCGCCGTCGTATTCATAGCGCGTGTAGCCGCCGTCCGGGCGGTTGATGCGGGAGACGCGGTACTGGCTGTTGTATTCGTAGGAGGTCGTCCGCGCCAGCGGCGTGTTGAAGGCTTCCGTTTCGCTTACCAGCAGCCAGCCGCCGTCCGTGTATTGCCTGACGCTGCGGTTGCAGGCGACCGGCTCGGCGTCGTTGATGCCCCTGACGGTTTCGATGCGTTCCGAGAGGCCTCCGTAGAGGCGGTTGGTTTCAATGGTGCGGATGATGGTGTCGTCCCCCTGGCCTTTGGCGATGCTGACTCTGCCGGGTTCTTCCGTACGGGTGATGGTGTGGGCCGGCAGTCCGCGCTGCTGGCGCGTGATGACGGTGGTCCGCACGCCGTTTTCTTCCGAGGACAGGTAGGAGGAGGTTTTATAGGGTTCTCCCGTTACTTCGTATGTTCCGTCGGCCAGAGCCGTGACGGCGGCGGGAGCGTACCATTCCAGGACGAGTTCTCCGTCCGCTCCGGTCCGGGTGCGCATCAGCCCCTCCGCGGCGCTGTAGCTGCTTACCAGGTTGCCCGCAGGATCATACGTATTGTTTACATTGCGGAAGTAGTCTTCCGCCAGGAGCACTTTGCCGGAGGCGGAGGTCATGGCGACCACGGCGCCGGTTTCCGCGGAGAAGCGGATTTTCTGCCCGTCCGCGTCCACCAGGGAAAGGTAGGCGGGGGCACCGGAAGAGGCAGGAGCCAGAGTTTCATCCAGCAGCTGCACCCTGAAGTCGCGCTTGCGGGAGATGCCCGCAGGCAGGGCCGTATCTGAACCGGCCTGCACGTTGAAGTAAAGCGCGGCGCCCACCGGAGGCACCACGGTGATGAGGCCGGACGTTTCGTCCAGATGGACGCGCCAGGCCCACGGGCTCACGTATTTCAGGCCGCCGCAGGCTTCCGCCGTTTCACGGGCGTTTTCCGCGGAACGGAGGCTGAAGGCCGCGGGAGACGGCGCCGAAGCCCCTCCCCTGGCCAGGAATTCGGCCTGGGACATGCAGATTTCCACGCCGGGGTCACCCGGCAGTTTTTCCGCCGCAATGGTGTATTCGTTGCCTTCCGCGTCCGTGCACGTACCGCAACGGCAGCAGATTTCCTTTTCCTCCGGCGGCACGTCCGAAGAGGAGCTGCTCGAGAGGGAGGAAGGAGGGGTGTCCGAACTGCTTGAACTGCTGCTGGAGTCCCCATGCGCGGTCACCGTCACGGAGTATCTGCACACGGACTGGTTGTATTCGTTGTGCGGCATGTCGATGTTCTGGTGCGTGACGGAGAGGGTGTACGTGCCTTCGGATAGTTCAAAGGAGCCTGATTTGGTCCATTCCTGGTGGCCTCCCAGTTTTCCGGGTTCATCGACGGCGGAGGTCAGGTCCAGCTCAAACGTGCCGCCCGGGCCGGAGATGGTCAGCTTGCCCCAGTCGTCCACCGTCAGGCTGGCCACGGCCGTGGCCCCTCCTTCCGGGACGCTGAAGGTGTCGTTGACGGGGGGCATGAAGACATCGGCTCCGGCTGACGTCTGAACGAAGTTGTCGGATTTTTCATAGATAACGGTATCCGCGCCGTAGGGCTGGATGGGGGTGGACATGGCATGGAGGGGCGCTGCGGCGCCCGGCTCTCCAGGCTGGCTGGCCGCCCCGGGAGGTCCGGCGGCGGGGTTGGTGTTCATCTTGTTGGCGGAACCCCTGTTCAACGAGGGGTCGTCGTTTGGTTGTTCGTTGGTATACATGGTGTGATGATTGTTGTTTTATTGCGGCGCGAAAGGCGCCGATTGGATTGGTTCATCTTCCTTCCCCGTGCCGCACCACGGCGGACGGATGGGAAGAACAGGGAATGGAGGCCATGCCCGTCAGGACACGGACTCCGGAAAAGGAAGCTGCCGGCTGCCGGCGGCAGGGGTCAGGGAGAACGGACCGCGGGAAAATCCGCTGCCGTTTTTTTCCAGAGCTTCCGGCGCCCAGTCATCCCAGAACAGCGTGAGAAGCCCGTCCTGCAGGACGTAGCGCCCGGCGCAGCCGCCGGCGCCGCGCATGAAACGGCCCCCGGCAAAAAACAGGAGTTCGTCCCTCCAATGGGGATGCACGGCGTCATAAACGGCCACCGGCTCATCATGGAAAAGGGCCTCAATGCCGTGCATCCTGCCCGGAGAGCACCAATGGGCGCTCACCTGGTCATTCAGGCGGTGGGGCGCCGGAGCATGGCTGAGGAAGAGGCGCGGCGTGGCATGGACGCGCGCGCCCAGTTCCCGCGCCAGCCGGCCGAAGATGACATCCTCCGCCCCGACGGCGGGAACCCGGCCGCCGTGCGCCACAATGCCCTCCACAAGCGCCCGGCTCATCAGGTAGCCCGCTCCGCCGCTGGGGAACCCCCTGTCCGCCAGGGACATGTCGCCCACAAGGTCATAGCGGCCGTCGCAGAGGCTTTCCAGGCGGTCAAGCGCCAGCCAGGTATCGTCGTCGCACTTGAAAAGCCAGTCAAAGTCATAATGTTCCAGGGCATATTGATAAAAGGCGAGCCCCTTGGCGGGCAGGTGCCTGTAATCGTCCTCCACCCAAAGGGCCACTACATCGGGCTCATTGGGCAAAGGAGTGCGCCGCCCCAGGAAAAATCTGCATTCCACACCCTCCTGAGGATGGGAAAGCCAGGTCTCCCGGCACGCCTTGCGGCGGTTCGCCGCGCCTGTGCAGCTGCAGATGCCCACCAGGATATTCACTTTTTTACGCGGCCCGGGGGCAGGCTTCCAGGCGTGGCCCGGCAGATGCCTGTCCAGCAGCTCGCCTGCCATGCTGCTGCGGCTCATATTTTCCCAGGCGTCCGGCTCCCGCCTGGCCATCTCTCCCCAGAGGTGGACGCACCAGGCATTGGACAATTCCGGCCCGGCAAGGCGTATGTTGCCGTTGTAGCAGTCGCGCCATCTCGTCCAGGGGACCGGATACATGTGGGAAGACGGAGCGGCCCGGTCAAACAGGCCGTAGTGGCGCAACGCGCGCGTCATCCCGGTGGGGCCGCAAAATCCCCATGGCACCTGGCGCCGGCGATCGGCGACATCCGGCACACGGCGGAGCAGTTCCTCCTTGGCCCGGACTTCTTCCGGAGAGTCCCAGGGAACGCGGAGCGCCGGCTCCTCAGCAAGGCGGCACAGGGTTGCGGGAACGGAATGACCGGGAGGAAAGGCCATGGCGCCTACGGCCACCACCTCCGCCCACTCCCTGCAGAACCAGAGAGGAGAGGCAGGAAGTTCATCACCCAGGCAGATGACGTCCATATCCACCCAGAAGCCGCCTTCCTGTGAAAGGAATTTCATGCGGAACCAATCGGAAAACGGTGCCAGGCTATTGTGGGAATCATGGAAAATCGCCTCCTCCGGGAGAATATCCCGCGCATCGCGCACAAGCGTTCCTGCGGGAATATTGTCGTAATTCCGGTAGCTGAAAAGCTGGAAAGCATGGCCATGGTCCAGGAACGATTTGATGCACAGAACGGACATCAGGGGAAGTTCCCCTCCCACCCAGAGGCTTGTAACGGTTCTCGTATTCATTGTTTTACGGGTATGGGTTCGTGGCGGAATTACAGTGTTACCCAATGGGGCAGGTAAATATCCCGGTAGTCTTCCACACCGCCGACAAACCAGTCGCGCGGAACGATGACCTTCCGGGTATTTCCCAGCCACGCGCCCCACCAGGAAAAGGAAGAACACGACATGACGAGTTCCTCCATCGCCGTCATGCGGCGGAGGGATTCGCACGGAGCGCCGCGGTCGATTTCCAGCGCAAAGCGTCCGAATGCCGGCACGCGCGCAAGCATCTCCGCCGCCTCGTCCGGCTCATCGCTGAACAGCACCAGACGGTTCTTCCCGGATGATAAATGCCCTGCGGCCCTCCGCAGGAAACCAGGGTCCAGAATGCGGTGCTTGTCACGGAGGCGCCTGTAGTCCCCAAGCCGGATGTGAATGCCAACGGCGCCGGGCTCCTTCTCCGCGGTGAGAGGCGCGAAAAGCGCCCGGATGAACGCTTCCTGCCCTTCAAAATACCGCGCGCTCTGGAAGTAGCCGCGAAGCCCGCCCGTCCGGATGCGGGAGGGAACCGGACAATAGGAAAAGGAAGGTTCCTGCCAGGATGGAGGTTCATTGGTGCCGCACGGCGTAGAAGGGAGCACCCAGCCGCCGAGCCGGGAGCGCAGCATCAGGGAAGCGTCATTGTAAGCCCAGGGCACCCGGCACTCCACCCCTACGGTACGGGCGTGGGCACAGGCGGCCGCCAGCGTGAACATGATGTTGCCCAGCCGCATGCCGGGCAGGAAACACGGGGAAACATATTTTTTATTCATAAGGCCGGTTTTCCGTTCCATGTTCATTCCGGGAGTCTTGCCATCGCCTCCAGCACTTCCTTCCAGCTCTCCAGGGAAACATCCAGCCCGCCCAGCTCCAGGCCGCGCGCCCGGGCCGCCTCCGCCATGTCGTCGCGAAGATTCGGTTCACAGGCCATTTTGGAAGCGTAGTAGATGAAATCCCTTTCGTTACTGCACAGCCATCCTGTTTTGCCGTGCTCCACCATCTGCCGCCACCCGCCCCGGTTGTCCACAATGAGCACGCTGCCGCTGGCCATCGCCTCAAAGCCGATGCGGGGCCAGTTCTCCGTCGTATCCGACGGCTGGAGGATGATCCGGCTGTGCCTGTAAAAATCCTGCTGGGAAACTTCCCTTTGATTGCGGGCAATCCGAATCCAGTCGAAGGGCCGGCCTATCTTGGCTTCGCTCCTCTTGTCAAAACCGAGGAAAAGGCCGCGCTTCTGCACGGGGGATACGAATGCGCCGTAGATATGCAGGGTGTTGGCCGCGAACTTGTCGGCATCCTGGCGGGAGATGCGCCCGCAGCCGAAGAAATCCTCATCGCGTTCCCGGATAAAGGGAAAGGATTCCGCATGGAAATAGGGCCTGAAGGTCAGGAACTGCACTTGCGGGTCGCCGTTGAGCTTGCGCAGCACGGGCATGGCTTCCTGGCGGACGGCTTCATTCTGATAGAGGAACATGGCGATTTCCCCCTTTTGCATGGCCTCCTTTTCCCTGGGGAAAAGCCACGTCATGCAGTTGATGAAAACTGTGCGTTTCGTATGCCTGCGTATTTCCGGCAAGGCGTTGAGGAAGCCAGCATTGCAGAAACCGAGCACGGGGTCGCCGGGTTGGACGGCCGACCAGTCCGCGGGGGCGTGCATGATGACGCCCAGGGAAACCATTTCGTTGTAAAGAGGCTCCCCGTGGTAATCCCAGGACGGGATGAGATGGACTTCCACGCCCATCTTGCGCCAGACAATGATCTGGTGGTGAAGTTCCGTTCCCGCTCCTCCGTAGAGGCTCGGGAACCCGTTGACGAATAATCTCTTGATTGGACTGCTCATGAGCACTGCTCTTCGTTGCGGAGGGTGAGTAAAATTTAACCGATGCTCCTGATGAAGGAGGAGAACTCCGGTGTACTGCGGCCCGCACTGCGCAGCGCGGGAATGAAAATGCCATTATGTTCCAGCCTTCTGAGCCTGGTAGTCAGCTTCCACTTGCCGGCGAACAATTCATTCCTCAGGGCAAATCTGGAAGCCGTGAGGATGTCGCGCCCCGCAAGGTAATAAGCCATGCCGCGCAGGGACCAGGCAGCCAGCCCGAAAGCCTCTCCTTCGTACTCTAGGGGAAAGGGATAATCCACGCCCTCCGGAGCCTTGAAAAGTGCCTGCACATGCAGAACGGGAGCGAAAGAAGGCCGGTTTCCCGGCTCTCTGCCGACCGTGCCGCCGGCGGCTCTTACTTCTTCCAGAGAATTGAAGACGGCCGGCTTCTCTACGGAATCAAAGGGGAGTTTTTCAATAAACTGCTTGCGCGCGGAAAGCACGGAAAGCTCCAGTGGAACGCTTCCGTCGGAAAGCACGACTTCCCTGTTAAGGATGATGCTGCCGGGGGAAAATATCCCGGAAAGGGCGCCTACGCTTTGAACAATGTTCAGGCGGGGAAGAACAATGTCGTTGTTCCTGATATCTCCGGTAACCGTGCCTACAGGAAACAGGGGTTCATGGGAGGGGCCTGCCGCGGCATCTGCCACGGGACAGGAAAGGGAATTTTCCGAACGCTGAGGCCGGGAACTGGAATTCACGCATGTTTTTGCTGTATTCATCATTTTGTTTTTCAAATGCTTACGGTTCTTGATAAAGTGAATAAACGGCTCTTCACGGAGCTGTCCCGGACAGGGCATGCGCCAGAAAAGAAAGAACGTTCATCTGCCTTCACTATGATTGCTTGCCGCGTTTCCGGAAATCTGCCGCCCATTTCTTAAAAAAATCAATGCCTCAACCAGCTCCCTTTCCTGCGGCTCCAGGGATTCCATTTTCCGCTCGAATTCTTCCCGGAACATCAGCCCGGAAAGGAAGTCCGAATGCTCGTCAGCGTCAATTTCCCGGCCATTTTCATATTCAAGCGGACGGGCTTCCCGCAGCAGTAGTCTCTTCTTCCGGTTCCTCTCGCGCAAATAGCGTTCCGGCTCAAAAACGGTTGCATTGCCCAGGTATGTTTTTATGCCGGCTCCCCCACTTTTCCGGTAACGGCGGCAAATTTCCCAGCATCGGATTCTGAACCGTTGGAGGACATCCAGATATTCTTCCTCAGGTATCTGAAACCCGATGGATTTTGCTTTTGATCGGAGGCGCTGAGCGAGATATAAGGCGTGGTTTTCCACGGTTTCCGACAATGTTGGTGATTGCTTTTCGTGCATATTCACCAACCCTGTGCGGACTTATCCAGCTAGCGAAAAATGCCCCACATCCGTATCATCATTATTATTTGAAATTCATATATTTATCAAAAGAAAGCGGCTAGCTGGACGAATAAGTTCATCCAGCTAGCCGCTCATGGGGAGGGTCTATAACCGCCTGCCCTCCTACCTGTGCCTTTCCGGCTTCCTTTCAAGCGAAAGCATCAGTTCCAAAGGACGGATATAAGATTTACAGGGAACTACCTGGAACCGGCGGTACATGCCCTGCCTTGACTTCTCCCTTTTCTTGGCAAACGGGTCCCTTTCCGCCAGCTGGGGCAGCCTTTCCACAAGAACTTTTCTCAAATCCGACCTGGCTTCCGCCTCATTCCCGATCCCGGCCCTTTTCAAAAGTTCCTTGTCCAAACAGGCTTTATCCGGATTCATTACGTACAAAAACAGCATCTTATAAGCCGGCTTCGTGGAATCCTGTCCCGCAGCCGCCCGTTGTCTGCTGAAAAAACGTTTTTCCTCCCGATAGGAAAACCTCATGAATTCCTTCACTTCCCTACCGCCCCGTGAACAGGAAAAAACTATTTCCCGCTCATCGGTCACGGAAATCCACAGATCCTCCCACATGGCTCCGGTTGGAAGACTTTCCCCCGTGCGCGCATGAACAGGCATGCCCTCCCTGAGCCACACCCAGGAATAGCCGTACGCCCAGGCAAATCCATCTTTCGTCGTCACCATGACGTCGGGAATGGAAACAACGATGCCTTGGTACTTCTCAACAATTGCAGCCTCCATGGCGGCAGTCCGCCAACGCTTCCCCATCACCAAGAGAAGAAAGGGCTTTCCCGGCTGTGCCTGCCGGATGACGCGCAGGCATCTGGAAACAAGCCGCTCATCAAAAGCAAAAGCAAAATAGGCGGTTACGGGAAAATCAAAAAGCCTGATCAGGCACTCCGGAATCAGCTCCGTTCCGCTGATTTCCCTCTCCGTCTTTCCGCAAGAACGGGCAATATTCAAAGCAATCTTCCTGAACACCAGGGCATGCACGAAAAGCTCGCTCCTCTCAACAGGCTCCCGGCAGCAGGGTTCCTTCAATACATAAAAACGCCTGCGGTCTTCTTCCCCGGGGTTCCCTCCGTACTCGTAGAAAGGCTCTTCTTCCGGAGGCAGAGCCACCACTTTCAAAGGATTGTCGATATCGTCGGGGTTGTAATAGTCACCGGATATTCCGGCAAGTTTACAGCCGCATACCCAGTGCCCCGGATAAAAATCCCCGCCCACCCTGGCTTTCCATATCCAATCGGGAGACTCCAGGCTCTCGCTTTCAATAATGATATCGAGGATATTGCCGTAATTAAGCTCCATGAATCCTGTTGTACAACTGGTCAAAACCGGCCTGTTCAAAATACATATCAATGAGCCTGTATTGCTCGCTTTCCAATTCCAGGCCATTGGAATCGGGAGTTAAAGAAACGGTTTTCGGGTCTCCTTCTTCAAACTCAAAATAAAAAAACGCCTTGTCCACATGGAACCCGCTGGGGACGACAATCAGGGGGCCGTCTTCATCGCCAAGCTCGGAAAGGCTTTTGTAAGTGCCTGTAAATCCCCTCATCAACACCTCTTTCTCCGTCCTCTTCCTTGCATGGAGAGGCCTGGACATGACAAGCTTATAAACAGCAACCCTTCGCAGACCCGGAATATTATTGAACACCTCAATGTCGGCGATGGACTTCTTATTAAACACGCTCAGGGTGTAGCGGTTCCTTAATTCCCAAATATCCGAGCCGAACAGCATGCGGCCAGCAATGACGGCATAGGCCCGCATCATCCATTGGATTCTGGCGCTGACCTGTAAATTGATGTACAGGCATTTCGAACTCCCCCTGTAGATGACAATGTCCGTATTCCCGGGAGTACGTATGCTGCTGACTATCTCTTTGGCCGACGTGTCAACCTCATCAACGGTTTCCTGATAATGCCCCCGTTTGATGGTAAACCAGTAATCAGAGGAAATCCGGTCACAGCTGATAACGCATACGTCAGTCATCCCCTTCTGCGACAAAATTCGGGACAGATATTGACGGCAGCCTTCTTTTTCCTTCTCCCTTTCTTTCTCCGTAATCATGGGAAAAGGAAGCGCATCTTTCATGGGGGGAAGAATACGATACGATTTCCTCTTTTTAATGGAATGCAATTCCTCAATCTGCCTGAGCAAGCTGATATTGCCGTCCAGAAAATGCAGAACGGCGAGTTCAATTCCATTGGAAAAATCTCTGTTGACGGAAACGCCCAACGATTCGGCGTATTCCCGCAAATCCGCAGTAGCTTCACCGGAACTGCACGTTTGCAAAAGGTGGAAAATACGGTAAATCCTGTCCGTCTCCTTTTTAAGGCCGTACATCCGGTAACAAATGCCGGAAATAATAGTTTGCCCGAGAGCCCTGCGGTATGCCTCCAGCTGTTGGCGGTCGGAAAAAGGTTCAGGAGGAATTACAGTAGGAAAACCAGTTACCTCTTTTCTGAGGTACGCTTCCAATTCCCTGAGATATTCATACCGGAGAAATGGTAGAAATCTGCGGATAATAAACGATGTTAAACGGTTATTCATAATGGCGTTGGTTGGCGCATTATGGTATCTTCATGAATAAAAGACAAGTATCGTTTCCTGTGACGGATTTTGCCGATTAGGGCAAGCAATAAAAGTATCCGCGGAATCTTTGCAAATCGCGGCAGCAACCTCAGAGCAACTTGTGCGGAGAACTGATGCCCCCCTTTCCCCATTGGCGGAGAGGATTCGGAAAAACCTTTTCCCCATCCTTTGGCATTCCCGGAAAGGCGGGTTCCTCCTTCTCCCACAGAGGGACTTTTCAATACCAACCGACCATCACATGTTCAAATACATTCTCAATCGACTGACGGAACGTTCCACATGGCTGGGCCTCCTTGCCCTGGCCACAGCCTGCGGAGCCACTATCGAACAAGCTCTTGCCGACCAGATTATCGCCGCAGGCATGGCGGTGGCAGGCCTCATCGGCATTGTCACCAAAGACCGGAAAAAGGAACAGGAAAACCACGACAATGGCTGACAGCATTTCCGACCTGCAGAAAGATACCTTCTACTGGCAAAGGCTCTTGCGCCTGGCCGGGTACTATCACGGAGCCATTGACGGCATTCCCGGCAACGGCACGCGGAACGGAACGGAACGCTGGAGCACGGACGCCGACCGGTACAAAATGGAGACCGGATGCTTTGACGAACGCACCGAACGGAACATCTCCACCCTTCTTCCGGAAGCGCAAAAAGCCGCCCGGCAGTGGTTCAAACTGGCCCGGAATGAAGCCGTCAACCAGGGATATGAAGCAAAAATTATCTGCGGAACGCGCACGTATGCCGAACAGAATGACCTCTACAGGCAACGCCCTAAAGTAACGAATGCCCGCGGCGGCCAGAGCTGGCACAACTTCGGCCTGGCCTGGGATTTTGGAATTTTCCAGGACCGCAACTACCTGCCCAATCACCCTCTTTACACCACTCTTGGCAAACTTTACGCAAAAATTGACGGCCTGGAGTGGGGAGGAACATGGAAATCCTTTACAGATCCGCCGCATTTGCAGCTCCATCAATTCGGAAGCATTTCCGAAGCGCGCAGAAGTTTCGAAACATGACCTTTCCAGCCCCATGACCCAGACTGCCGTTACTACAAGTGTCGTTTTAGCCAACACCCTTGCGGTTGTTTGCATGGCGACTTCAGAACTCAATCCCCTGCTTGAATACGTTCAAAACGGCGCCTCCGTGGCAGCCGTGATGGGCATCTTCCTCTGGAGGGAAATGAAACGCGCCGAACGCTACGAGAAACTTTACGACCAGGAGCGCAGACAACGCATTACCGCTGAAAGGAAATGTTCCTCCTGCATGTTCATGAAGCTGGCGCATGAACAATTCGCAGGCATCCACTCCCAAAAAGGCAACGCCCCCTCCCCTGAAAACCACAGGCGTTCCTTAACAACGGAGCAATAATCCTTATCCAGCCCCTTCACCAATCTTCCGGCGTTGCGTCAAAGCCAATGCACGAATACATCATAAAACCAGTAAGGCCCTGCAAGCAGTTAACTTGCAGGGCCTTGTTTGGTGCGCCCGAAAGGACTCGAACCTTCACGGGGGAACCCCCACTAGAACCTGAATCTAGCGCGTCTACCAATTCCGCCACGAGCGCACATGGTTTGGTAAGAACGGGGCTTATTATGCACGGCGGCGCCGGATTGGCAACTATTTTCCTTCACATGAAAAAAATTTTTTCCCAAGGCACCTTCCTGCCTTCAGCCGGGGCCGCCTGGAAACGATATAAGGGCTTCTCAAATCTTTCCGTATGCAGTAGTCTCCCCCCAGCATCAGAGGCATCACCATTGCAGGCTTGTGAATGAGACGAATGAAAAACCGCTATTGAACCGTTTTGAGGTCATGGAAATGGGGTTCGGCCTGTGCACACTGGCCGCATTGATGTGGCTGCTGTGGTGGAACGGCTTCGGGGAAATTCATGAAGACCAGCTTTCCCTGCGCTATTTCCGCGAAATTCTCTCCTTCCTGGTGCTGGGCCAGCTCACGGGCGTCATCGGCATTTTGCGGGAAAAATGGCTTGCCAGGGCCATCCGCAACCCCCGGTGGGTAGAACTGGGGCTGGGGCTGGTGATTCTGGTCATGCTGGCAGGCGACTTTTTCCATTCCACCTTTATCTCCAAAATAGAGCTTCAGAACATTTTCCGCGCGCTCTGCCTCTGCTACGGAGCCGCCCCTCTGCTGAACCTCAAGGAATATTTTTTCCGCATCGCCCGCCGGAACAGGGGCTTCCACCTCCCGCGCATTCGTCCCGCCCTTCTTTTCCTGCTTACCCTGATTGCCTTCATTGCGCTGGGAGGAACTCTTCTCATGTCGCCGGGAGCTACCAAGGACGGCATCGTCCTTTCCGCCACGGACGCCTATTTCATCAGCACCAGCGCCGTCTGCGTCACGGGGCTGGTCCCCCTGAATGTTCATGAACACTTCACCAATTACGGACAGACCATTTTGCTGGTGCTTTTCCAAGTGGGAGCTTTCGGCATCATGACGTTCACTTATTTCGTCTCCCTGATGGTTGGCCAGGGGTTGAGCCTGCGTTCCAAGGTAACCATCAGCAACCTGCTGGATGAAGAAGGCATTGCCCAGGTAGACCGGTTCATCAAGAATATTATTGCCGTCACGTTCGGAGTGGAAGCGCTGGGAGCCATAGGCCTCTATTTTTCCTGGAGACATGTTCCGGGGCTGGAGGGAGACACGCTCTGGTGGTACGCCGTCTTCCATTCCGTTTCCGGTTTCTGCAATGCGGGATTCAGCCTGTTTGCGGATAACCTGGCCACACCGGGCGTAGCCTACAATATGGGCGGCCAGATTATCATTATGGTCATGGTGCTTTGCGGCAGCCTGGGATTCGCCATGTATCTGGAAATCGTCCGCCGGGCCAGAGTCGCACTGGGCTGGGATGCCCGGAACACCGTCAGCCGCCACTGGTCCACATACAGCTGGCTGGTCGTACGCATGACCGCCGCTCTGGTGCTTGGCGGCGGGCTGATCCTGTTCCTGATTAAAATAATTGACGGCAGCCTGTTCACGTCTGCCGATCCGTGGTACTGGATTTTGTGGGAGAGCCTGTTCAATGCAACGGCCCGCACAGCAGGATTCAACATTTCGGACATGGCGCTCAACAGCGCTCCATACGCCCTGTTTCTGGGAGCTCTCATGTTCATCGGAGGCAATCCCGGTTCCACCACGGGAGGAGTCCATACCACCGCATTTGCCGTTTCCTGCGGGGAGGTGGCGCGCATTTTACAGGGCAAGAAAGACGTGGTCATGCACAAGCGCCGGATTGCCCGCAATGTGGTGGAACGGGCCGTCATCACCGTCATTCTGGCCGGAGCCTGGGTAGGTATGATGACTACGGTCATGTGTTTTGCAGAACCGCGGTTGAGTCTGGAACGCCTGTTTTTCGAGGTAGTCAGCTCTTTCGCCACGGTAGGCTTTTCATGGAACGTCACTCCGGAACTCAGTGATGCCGGCAAATGGATCATCGTGTTCAACATGATTGTGGGCCGTGTGGGCATGGTGGCTTTCGTGCTGGCCTTCATGAAACAACCAACCAAATCCCCCCTGCGGTATCCGGAAACCAGACTGCCGCTCAGCTGACCCGGGGCATTACCCCCATTTTCATGACATGTGCGGAAGCAAACGCATTTCTTTCTTGCAAGAAAACATTTTAATTCAAGAATATTTGGCCTTTAGCGCCTGCCCTTGGCGGATCATGCCCGCAGGCTGCCCCCGCTATGAATAATCCTTCTTTTACTTCCTATCAAAAGATATGGCTCATGTCATACCCCCTCATGATCAGCCTGATCATTGAGCATATGATCGGCCTGACGGATGCCGTCTTCCTGGGGCGCGTGGGAGACGTGGCGCTGGGAGCATGCGCTCTGGGCGGCGTGTATTACATGGCCATGTTCATGCTGGCATTCGGCTTCGGCTTTGGCGCACAAATCATCATTGCGCGCCGCAACGGGGAACGCCGTTACAACAGGATTGCCCCCACCATGGTTCAGGGCTGTTATTTCATGCTGGTCCTGGCGGTAGCCCTTTTTGCCGCATCCCAATATTTTTCCCCCATCATCCTGCGGGACATCATTGAATCCCCACAGGTGTACGGGGCCACGGCGGATTACCTGCACTGGCGCACCTACGGTATCTTTTTCTCTTTCCTCTGCGTCATGTTCCGAGCCTATTACGTGGGGATTACCCAGACGAAGATTCTGACGGTCAATTCCATTGTCATGCTCCTGAGCAATGTCGCGTTAAATTACTGCCTCATTTTCGGGAAAGGCGGCTTTCCCGCCGCAGGCATAGCAGGGGCGGCCATTGCCTCCAGCGTATCGGAAGCAGTCTCCCTTCTCTTTTTCATCATCTACACAAGCATGACGGCGGATAAACGGAAGTACGGCTTCCGCCGGGCATTCACACTCCGCCCCCATCTGCTGAAGGGAATGCTGTCCATTTCCGGATGGACCATGGTGCAATCTTTTATTTCCGTCTCCATCTGGTTTATTTTTTTCCTGGCGATTGAACATTTGGGGGAACGCCCGCTGGCCGTTACCAACATCGTCCGCAATATTTCCGCCCTGCTGATCATGGTGATCAGCGCTTTTGCCACCACGGCAGGAGCTCTCATCAGCAACCAGATTGGAGCGGGAGAACAGCGCTGCCTGTTCAAAACCTGCGGCATGACTCTCAAACTGACATACGCCATCCTGATCCCCCTGCTCATCATACTGTGCCTGTTTCCGGAGTCCGTCCTCCGTGCCTTCACGGATAGTCCGTCCCTGATTGCCGCCAGCGTCAATTCCGTGTATGTGATGGCTTCTTCCACACTGATCATGGCTCCGTCATTCATCCTGTTCAATGCCGTATCCGGCACAGGCAATACCAGGGCGGGATTCATCATGGAAATGATTTCCCTGGCCGTTTACACGGCCGTCATTTATTACGGCATCATCAGGCTCAAGCCGGATGTGGCTCTCTGCTGGTTTTCCGAACACGTTTACGGCGTTACCCTGATCTTCCTGGCATGGTGGTACCTCAAGAGCGGGAAATGGAGAGGCAAAAAGGTTTAGGAGGAACAAGAACGGGGAACGGCACGAAATAAAGTCCGCTTTCATCCAAGCGGCTCCAACGCTCTCCCATTCTCAAAAAGTGCCCTGGTTGGAGAAAAGGCTGCTTTTTGCCCCCAGGTGGCAAAGGGCGGCGCATGCTGCTTCCCAATGCACCGGATAAAACACGGCCATTCAAACTCCGGAAAATAAGCCCGGAGGATACAAAAACGCCCTGCGGCATCCGCCGCAGGGCAAAAACATCAACACAGACAGGAATTATTCTTCGCCGGAATCCTCTTCGGAATCCCGTTCCTCTTCCGGAGAAGAAGTTTTCTCCTGCTGCTGGAGAGCTGCTTTCTGGGCATGCTTGCGGCGCGCTTCCTCCATCATGAAGAATTCCGCACAGCGGAAAGCGCGGCGGGCCGCCTCACGCGCCGTCTGGTCGTCCATCAGGGCAAGGCCTTCTTCAGACACTTCCGCCAGGAACATTTTCCAGGCTCGGGAAGCCACCTTCTTACAATCCAACTGCTTGAGAGAAGCGGCATCCTGCATGGGCTGGCGGTCTTCGGAACCGCCGCCTTTCTTATTGCGGCGGCGGCGCTTGCGCTTGTTAAAGGGCCCTTCGGAGGCGCCGCCCACCGTTTCCGGCTGGGCAAAGACATCTCCGCCATGCTGTTCATGGCGCTCCTGCTGTTCCGCATTGCGATTGGGGCGGAACGATTCCCGCTTGACCTTGACCGGAGCGGCAGCCTGGGGCTTCTGGGGAGCTTCGGGCATCATCTCCTTTTCCACGGGAGCGGAAGGAGCCGGGGCCTCGGAAGGGGCAACAACCGTTTCAGAGACAGGGGCCTTTTCATCAGCCGCCTTTTTGGCTGTTTTCGCGGTTTTTGTCTTCACCGCGGTTTTCGGGGCGGACTTGACCGTTTTGATTTTGGTTTTGGGTGCTTCTACGGAAGCGGCGTCAGCAGCAGCTTTTTTTTCAGCTGCGGCGGCCTTTTTGGTAGTAGAGGCCGTCTTTTTGGCCGTCGTCTTGCGAGCAGCCGTTTTTTTAGCTGCGGACGCTTCCGGAGCACCTGTTTCTAATGGTTTTTTTGCCATAAAATTTCAAGTGAAAGAAAGGATTATGAATCAATTCCGGAGATTGTCGAGATTTATCACGGAGCCTCATCCGGAAGAGCCGGGAGATCTTTCAACAGCGCCTTGTACTTTCCCGAATCAAAGGAGCGGCCCCCCACCACCATCGCATTAATAGTAATGGCCAGAGCCTGCGCCATCAGTTCCAGAGCTTCCTGTTCTCCCAGTTTTTCCCGCCCCGTCAGGCGTTCCAGACAGTTTTTGACATAAGCGGTGTCCGGCGACTCCAGCTGCTCCCGAACGGCAGGCACCAGCGTTTCAATCATTTCCTCCGGTATTTCCATGATAGTCCTTTTGTTGCTTTTATTTTACTATGGAACCAAATGAACGCGCATTTTTTCCGGGCAGACATTCTCTCCCGAATGGCATGCGGACACGGCATTTTCCATTCCAGCCAAGGCTTTTATTGGAAATAACCGCCACCCGGCAAGTTCCTGCTTCCAGTCCATTTCAAGCGAAATATTTTCCGTTTCCCTCACATGGCTCCCATGCGGCTGCGAATGACGGATTGCAGTTCCGTTTCAAATTCCCTCAGGTCGTCTGCCGTAGGTTCTCCAAGCGTAACGTCCCAGTTGATACGGCCGGTACGGTCAATATCCCATGCGCCCTGGGCGCCGCTCTTGAATAAAACCTTGCCGGCCATCAGGGCGTGGGGAGGCGTTATTTCATCCACAGTTACCTGGGTTTTTCCCAGCAGGGAGGCAGGGGGAGGCATTGTTCCGGGAAGCTCTCCGGGCTGCTCGGCTTCGGGTTCCGGCTCCGGCTGGCTGATGCGGATATCCAGATCCTGAAGAAGGAATCTTGTATCCATGAACGTCAGCTTGATGTTCAAGTCCTCATGCAGCCTTTTCTGGATGGCGTTTAAATCCAGTCCTTCTTCCGCCCAGGTCCGGATGGACTGGATCTGTTCCGGAGATAATTGATCAGGGTTTATCATGATATGTATTTGAGTTAGAATGATTTTTTCTATTCGCGACCAGCCATGCATTCCAGCAGGGAATGAACGCAGGCGAGAAATCCTGCGGACGACGTTCCACCCACGCCTGGATTTGCTCCGGCGTGAACCACTGCACGCTGTCCACCTCCGCCGCCGGAAAACGAACCTTCCCGGAATACCGCCCTTCATAGAGGGAGATGAATTCCCAGCCGTTATTTTCTCCGGCGTCAAAATCCGCGATTTTCTGCAGCCCGCAGCCGGACACCCCCAGTTCTTCCTTCAGCTCCCGCACCGCAGCTTCCTCATAACTTTCCCCGGCATCCAGATGCCCGGCTGCGGAGGAATCCCATTTGCCCGGCTGCCTGTCTTTCCACAGGGACCTTTTCTGGAGAAGCACAGCTCCATGCTTATTGACCAGGAACATATGTACGGCGCGATGACGAAGGCTGCCTTCATGTATTTCCCGGCGCGTGCCCTGCCCCGTCACCTGATTGAGTTCGTCCACGATGTCAAACAATTCATCTCCGCTCTGCGCCACATCCTTGAGAGGATTGGTATCATAAACGCGCGCCAATTCCACCCATTGGGACAAATTCAATTCCTCAGCCCTGGCGGAAGGGGAAAGTCCCAGGGAAGCAGCCACGCCCTCCCACGGAGGAGAAGCGGGGAGCTGTTTTTTCAATTGTTTGCGCCGCTGGGAAAAAGCCTTGCGCATCAGTTCATCCATCAGGCGGTCGTCATATGGAGGCAGCTCGCGGGCAGGGCGGGGAGTAAGCAGCATCACGGTGGAATCAATACGCGGACGGGGATGAAACGCTTCCGGCGGAATGGTTTTAAGGGCACGGGGAATCCAGTTTTTCTGGATGCGCAGGGACAACAGCCCGAAGGCATCATCATCCGGCGTCGCCAGAATGCGATCGATAAACTCCTTCTGGAGCATCACCACGGCACGTTCCACAGCACTGGGCCTGGACAGGAAATTCTGGAGGATGGCTCCCCCCGCGGAATAGGGAAGATTGCCAAGGAATTTGACAGGGGCCTCCGCAAACAGCCCCCGCGGATCCCAGGAAGCGCCGTCTGCATGGTGAACCTCCACATGGGGATCACCGGCCCAGCGCTCTTTCTGGTACTCCGCCAGACGGGAATCAAATTCCACCAGAACCAGTTTGCGGCAAAGGGGTGCGGCATGTTCCGTCAGGGAGCCGGTTCCAGGCCCTACCTCCACCACGCAATCCTGCGGCCGGATTTCGAGCTGCTCCACAATCCAGCGGGCCACATTTTCATCCGTCAGGAAATTCTGCCCCAGGGACTTGCTGGGGCGCACTTCATGGTCTTCCAGAACATTCCTGATCTCGGACGGTTTCATAATGAAGTGATGTTCGCAAAAATGCCTGTCAGGAGCCAGTAAAAAGCGGGGCAGTTTCCGGCATGAAAACGGAGAAGCTCCAACCGCCGCAGGCAAAGAACGGAGAGACGGCGGCAAGATATATCGCAAATTGACAAAAAGGGGAAAACATGTCACTTTTACAGGCGTCTGGAACAGGGATTCAGCCTGCAGTGAACCGGAAGGTTCCGCAGACTCCAAAATGTCCGGACGCCTTTGCCGGAGAAAAAGTTAAACCGGCTCAACAGCAAATTTGATAAAATCATGAAAGTACTTGTAACCGGCGGAGCCGGATATATTGGTTCCCACACGGTACGCCAGCTCGTCAAAACCGGCGCAGACGTGACCGTGCTGGACAACATGGTGTACGGCCACGCGGGAGCCCTCGTGGACCCGGAAGTGAAACTGGTCAAAGGGGATTTGGGAGATGCCTCCGTGGTATATCCTCTCCTGATGAAGGGCAACTTTGACGCCGTGATTCACTTTGCCGCCTTCATCAATGTGGGGGAATCCGTCCAGAACCCCCTCAAGTACTACATGAACAACATCGCCAGGCCCCTCGTCCTTCTGGGCGCCATGCAAGCCGCCGGCGTCAAGCGCTTTGTTTTCTCCTCCACCTGCGCCACGTATGGCGTTCCCACCCAGATTCCTATCCCGGAAACGGAAAAGCAGGATCCTATCAATCCTTACGGGAGTTCCAAGTACATGCTGGAAAAAGTTTGCAGGGACTGCGACCGCGCCTGGGGTCTCAAAAGCGTTTTTCTGCGCTATTTTAATGCCTCAGGTTGCAGCGAGGACGGCTTGATCGGTGAAGACCACGAACCGGAAACCCACCTTATCCCCAACATCCTGCTCACGCTCACCGGGGAAAAGGAATACATCGAAGTCTTCGGAACGGATTACGACACGCCGGACGGCACCTGCATCCGCGACTACATCCACGTCAACGACCTGGCGGACGCCCACTTGAAAGCGGTGGACTACCTGATGAAAGGCGGGGCCACAGAATGCTTCAACCTCGGAACCGGCCTGGGACTTTCCGTCCGGGAAATCCTGGAAACGGCTGAAAAAGTCACCGGCAAAAAAATTCCCGTCCGCTACGGCCCGCGCCGCGAAGGCGACCCGCCCCGCCTGATTGCCAATCCGAAGAAAGCCAAGGAAATCCTCGGCTGGGAAGCCAGGTGCAAGGATGCCGGGGCCATTGTGGAAACCGCATGGAAGTGGATGACTGGCCCGCGCCGCGGCCACTATTAATGCCTCTGCCCGCAAAAGGCCACCCTCTTTTCCGTCCTGCCATGCCCTCCATGGCAGGGCTTGTTTTTTCAAATTTCTTCGTACGCTCCTCTCCCGGAACCGCTCTTTCTTCCTCTGCCGGCCACAGCTAAAAACATTCAAAGGCAAACGGTTCCCGGCGTGCTGCTTCTCCTTCCCGGCTTCAAAAAGCCTTTTCCATTCCTCTCCGGCAAACCAGAAACACAGCCCATGTCCCGGCAGACGCCCCCGTCGGGTATATGATGCAACCAATATAAGCCGTTCATTATAAAATTCCATTTTGTTCATATCTGGTCATTTACCACCCTATAGACCATCAAAATTTTTGAACTCGCCTCAACCGGAAAAACATTCTATTATTTTCAGGAAGCTTCACATACTGTATGAGCCTGCATATTGAAAGTACTGAAAATGCCCTTGCGGAATTGAAGAAGCAGCGGACCAAGACACTGACCGCCGCCATTTCCGTCTCCTTCCTCGGCATCGCCCTCATGGGCCTCCTCCTCTACCTGGTGCACATCATCGTGGCCGTTCCGGAAGATCCCCCCATGGTCGCCTACGCCACCCAGGAAGGCGACAACCCGGACATCGACACACCGGAAGTCGGCACCGGCACGGGCGACGGAGACGGGGGAGGCATTCCCGGCATCATCTCCAAGCGCTGCGATTTGAACGACCGCATGAAGCGCATCACGGAAAACGGAGGCACCCCGCAGTGCGAGGAAGCCGTAGTCAAATCCCTCCGCTGGCTGAAAAAACAGCAGAATAAAGACGGTTCCTGGGGCGGGGCTCCCCATAATTACAAATGCGCCATGACGGGCATGGCTCTCCTCTCCTACCTGGCCCACTGCGAAACGCCTCTTTCCGAAGAATTCGGGGAAACTGTCCTGAAGGGCATCTCTTTCCTGGTGGATCAGGGCATGAAAAATCCCGTTCTCTCCCTGGTTCCCCAGAGGAACGAAGTCAGCTATGACCACGCGGTAGCCACCTATGCCTTATGCGAAGCCTACACCTTCTGCAAGCAGATGGACATCCCCTCCATCTCCAATCTGGAAAAGGTCGTCATAAAAGCCGTTGATAAGATTGTGGACAATCAAAATACCGACGGCGGCTGGGCCTACAATTACAACACGAAGGCGGGCGCTCATACGGACCTTTCCGTCACCGGATGGAACGTGCAGGCCCTCAAGGCCGCCGAACACGGCGGCATCCGCCCCTCCAAAGGCGAAATACGCACGGCCCTGCGCAAAGCCGCGGCCTATTGCCAGAAATGCGGCAAGCCCGACGGCCTCTTCACCTACATGCAGAAAGGCAGGGAAGATGCCGCAGCACGTCCCTCCCTGGTGGGCGTAGGCGTTCTTTCCCTTCAAATGTGCGGCAACGGTTCGGACAGCGCCGCCCGCAAGGGACTGGACTGGATGCTCAAGAACACCAACCAGCCGTTCAACTGGAAGGCGAACAATACTTCCTCCAACCTCTACCAGCACTATTACGGGGTACAGGCCGCCATGAACCGAGGAGGGGATGTATGGAAAGCGTACAACAAGGCCTTCCGTGATTCCACCCTCGGAGCCCAGGCCACCGATGGAAGCTTCACCCCGAACGGATTCCCGGGACCGGGGGGGCTCGTGAACAGCAATGGAGGTTCCATCAACGACAAGATTTACCGCCAGTGCCTCGCTACGCTGATGCTGGAGGTATATTACCGCTTCCTTCCCGGCACGGGGGAAGGCACCAGGAATTCCTAATCTGATTGACAGACAGGCGTGTCTGGCTTTAGTACGCTGCCAGCCTTGTAAACAGGCAGGCCAGCAATACATACCTGTACAGGGCAATTCTCCCCATTTTTCAGAAATGCGGGAGTTTTTGCCTTGATGCCAACCAGACACCTCCCTCTATGAGTCTCCACATTGAAAGTACTGAAGATGCCCTTGCGGAATTGAAGAAGCAGCGGACCAAAACCCTGACCGCCGCCATTTCCGTCTCTTTCCTTGGCGTCGCCCTCATGGGCCTCCTCCTCTACCTGGTGCACATCATCGTGGCCGTTCCGGAAGATCCCCCCATGGTCGCCTACGCCACCCAGGAAGGAGATAACCCGGACATTGACACGCCGGAAGTCACCCAGACCACCCAGCGCCCCAGCAGTTCCTCCACCTCCGCTCAGGTGAAGGTCATCGCCGCCGTCGCCACGGCGGACGTCGCGGTAGTCAATCCGGCGGCACCGGCACGGGCGACGGAGACGGGGGAGGCATTCCCGGCATCATCTCCAAGCGCTGCGATTTGAACGACCGCATGAAGCGCATCACGGAAAACGGGGGCACCCCGCAGTGCGAGGAAGCCGTAGTCAAATCCCTCCGCTGGCTGAAAAAACAGCAGAACGGCAACGGCTCCTGGGGTGAAGGGCAATTCCGCGCTTCCATGACCGGCATTTCCCTGCTGGCCTACCTGGCCCACTGTGAAACCCCTCTTTCCGAGGAATTCGGAGAAAACGTCCTGAAAGGCATTTCCTTCCTGGTGGACTTAGGCATGAAAAACCCCGTCCTTTCGGAACAGCCCGCCCTGAAGGAAATCTGTTATGACCACGCGGTAGCCACCTATGCCCTGTGCGAAGCCTATACCTTCTGCAAACAGATGGACATCCCCTCCATCTCCAATCTGGAAAAGGTCGTCGTAAAAGCCGTGGACAGGATTATTGACGCCCAGTGTCCCAACGGGGGCTGGGGCTACAGCTACAACAACAAGATTAATCCGGACATCGACCTTTCCGTCACCGGGTGGAACGTGCAGGCTCTCAAGGCTGCCGAACACGGCGGCATCAAGCCTACCAAAGGGGAAATCCGCTCTACGCTGCGCAAGGCCTCAAGCTACGTGCGCAAGAACGTCATGCCGGACGGCAAATTTTCCTATAAGGAAAACGGTAATATGCCCCGTTCCTCCCTGGTAGGCGTAGGCGTGCTTTCTCTGCAAATGACGGGCGACGGCTCCGGCGGTGCAGCCCGCAAGGGATTGGACTGGATTAAGAACAACGTCAAGACCCTCCAGTGGGGCCAGGGAAGCGGCACGGAAAATGTCAAGAGTAATCTCTACATGCATTACTACTGCGTGCAGGCTGCCATGAACCGCGGAGGAGACGTATGGACCTCTTACAACAAAGCATTCCGGGACGCCGTGCTCAGCGGCCAGAATGCGGACGGCAGTTTCCGGAAAAATGACGTAGGATACGTTTCCGGCATGAGCAATAAATCTGAAAACATCTACCGCCAGTGCCTGGCAACGCTGATGCTGGAAACCTATTACCGTTTCCTGCCCGGTACGGGGGAAGGCACCAAGAACTCCTGAGGCATCCCTCCGAATAACGAAAAGAGCGCCGCGGGAAAAGGTTCTGCATGCGAGAAAACGAACCTTCTTCCGGCGGCGCGCAAATTAAATCCTGACTTGACCGCAGAGGTTTCTCTTGTTATTCATATGGTTTCCATTTTCTAACGACGTGAATAACAATTCTTCCATCCTTTTCGGCCTTTTTGATGAATTTCTTTGGGTCCGGTGTTCCGGACGCGGAAGTTTTGCCAATAGTCCGACTGTCAAATCCCTGGGGGACGATTACATCGCTTCCGGAGGGCGTCTGATCGTCATTGATCTGGAAACTTGCTCCGGCATTGACTCCACCTTCATGGGCACTCTTGCGGGCCTGTCCCGACGGCTGCTTCCCATCGGGGGATCCGTCCAAATCGCTTCCCCGAGCGAACGCTGCCTGAGCGCCCTGGAAAGCCTGGGGCTGGACGCCCTGCTCAGCATTGAACCGCCCACAGCCCCCTGGAGGGGAAAAGTAGAGCAGATACGTGCCGCCCTGGGTACTGAAAATGCCCCTTCCGTTCACTTGGATGCCAAGGAGCAAACTCTCCACGTTCTCAACTCCCATTTGACCCTGAGCGAAATGAGCGAAGAGAACGAAGAAAAATTCCGCAACGTAACCGACTGCCTGAAAGAAGAATTGGAACGGCAGAAAGATCAATAAAAATACCTCCCCTCCACATGGACCTGCGCTCCATGGCCTCCCTGTATGAGGAAGCCCTTTCCGCAGCAAGGGAAGAAGGGCCGGCCGCCGTCAGGGAACATTCCGTTTCCAATCATTCCGCCCTTCCGGACGAGCGGACTCTTCAGCTTCTTCTGCTGGAAGGAGTATTTGGGACCTCTTTTACGGATGATTCAGGCAGGGACGTTCACATCCTGGATTTCGGGAACTGGAATAAATCTGCCGGGCCGGACTTTCTAAACGCCAAGATATGCATTAATGGCGTCCCGCAATCGGGAGATATCGAACTGGATCCCGCGCCGGAAGACTGGGAACGCCACGGGCACGGTTCCAACCCGGGGTTTAATGGCGTCATCCTGCACCTCGCCTGCACGCCCAGCCGCAGGAAATGGTTCACCCGCAATGCCAGGCATGAACGCGTTCCTCTGGCTATCATTCCCCCCGCTGCGCTGGCGCGGTCAGGAACATCCCCTTCCGGCAGCGCCCCGATACGCCACTGCCGACACTCCGGACTGCTGGCATCCATGGCTCCGGAGTTTCTGGAAACACTCCTTCAATCAGCAGCAGCCTACAGGTTCCGGAACAAGCACCGCCGCCATGCGGAACGCGCCAAATACGCAGGAGAGGAACAAACCCTTTTTGAAAACCTGGCGGAAACGCTGGGCTATCACGCCAACAAAACCGCCATGCGCCACCTGGCCCTGCGGGCCCCCCTGCGCTCCATCCGGAACTGCCCGGAAGCCCTGCTCTTCGGTACGGCGGGATTCCTCCTTCCAGTATTGCCAGCCTCCTGCACACCGGAAGCCGTAGATCTGCACAAAAAACTCTGGGCTCAATGGTGGCCCCTGCGGGAACAATTTGAACTGGCGCCGGACCGCTCCTTCCCCTGGACATTTTCCGGCAGCAGGCCGGCCAACCATCCGCAGAGGCGCGTAGGGGCGCTGTCCGTCATCGCAGCAGACTTTGATACGTTTAAGCGTCTTTGCGTTGCCAGACATACGGAAAAACTGACCGAGTACCTCTCCTCCCTTACACACCCCTACTGGAGCACCCATGTAACGCTTCCTTCCTCACCCTCTCCCCGCCCCATGGCCCTGATGGGCCGGGATAGAATCTTGGACTTTATCATCAACCACCTTCTTCCGATGAAAGATGACGCACATGCATGGAAACATTATCTTTCCCTTCGGGCCGGACAGGCGGGAACAAAAGTTCTCTCCGTCCACCAATCCCTGCTGGGCGGCAGGCCGGATGCACAAGCCTTTCTTGCGAAAGCCTGGCACCACCAGGCTTTGCTTCAAATCCACGATGACCTGTGCTCTCTCCATTCCTGCGCCATTTGCTCCCTTCTCGGGCAAATGGAAAAGAAATGAGAGCGACCCCCTTCTTTCCTCAAGGCGGGAAGCGGAAGACCTTTCCCCCCCCTGCCCAACCTTTCTATCCGGAGAGGCATTCCTTCTTTCAGAACGCGCCGTTCAGCATGCTCATCCTTTGAAACAAACACCGTTCCTCCCGCAAAGGTCCGGGATAAAAAAGGCTTCCAGCCCTTACGAAAGGACCGGAAGCCATGATTATGTTGCGTTCCGGAATTAAAACCGGATCATGGATTTCCTCTTTTACCTGGCTGCGGGCTGCGAAGATTCCGCTTCCGATTTCAGCGGCAGGGTTTTCATGCGGGTCATCTTCCCGTTGACGCGCACGGGCAACACCTTGGGTTGGGCGGAATACAACTTCACATTGCTTACCTTGCCGTCCTTCCAGGAAAAATCCACCGTGACGTTTCCCCGGGCTTTCAGCCCCTTCACGGAGCCTTCAGGCCACGCTTCCACGGGAGAGGGCATGATGTCTAGGCCCCCGGCATGGGATTGCACCAACATTTCACAAATGCCGCCTACAATGCCGAAGTTGCCGTCCATCTGCATAGGGGGATGAGTAGTCAGCATATTCGGCAAAGTGTTGAATTTCAAGAGTCCCTGAACCATTTCATGAGCCTTGTCCCCCTCGCCCAGGCGGGCCCACAGAGCCGTGCGCCACGGCCACGTCCAGGAACGGCGGCTGTCTCCGGTCGTGCCGCGCCATTCTAGGGAAAGGCGGGCGGCTTCCGCCAGCTTGGGCGTCTTGAGCTTGCTGATCTGGTTGCCGGGGAAAACAGCAAAAAGGTGGGACGTATGGCGGTGGTCCGTCTTGGGAATGCGGTCAATCATCCATTCCTGAAGATTTCCTTCCTTGCCTATCTTGTTGCCGGCCAGCCTTTTCAGCTTGCCCTCCAGGCTCTTGGCCCAGGCGGCGTCCTTGCCCAGAATGCGGGCGGCTTTGATGGTATTGGAGAAAAGCTCCGCAATGAGCTGCTGGTCATGCATCACACCGTCTTCACGCGGCCCATGTTCGGGAGACCAGCCATTGGGAGCCACCAGAGTTCCAGCTTTCACATCGGCCATATCCTTCTTCTCCTCTTCGCTCGGATCCTTGCCGTTTGTCTTGAACCCTTCGCCCCCGGCTCCCAGTTCCTTCAAATGGTCTTCCCAGAAATGACAGATTTCCTTCATCAGGGGATACGCCTGTTTTTCCAGATACTTTCTATCACCGGTAAATGCATAATGTTCCCATATATGCAGCGCATACCAGGCCGCACCGGGGATGTTCCACTGCCAGCCGTTGCCACCGAAGATATTCTGGGAGGTGCGCACCGTCCAGCCGCGCACGGGTTTGCCGTCCTTGGTATTGAACCCCTTGTTCGCCTGGGAAGCGTCCCGGCAGCCGGGGGCCATTGCCTCCACATAATTGACCAGGGCCTCATGGCATTCGGAAAGATTGGCGGGTTCCGCCCCCCAATACGCCATCTGGACGTTGATGTTGTTATGGTAGTCGCAGGCCCACGGCGGTTTGACATAATCATTCCACAACCCTTGCAGGTTGGCCGGTAGCGTACCGGGCCGGGAACTGGACAGCAGCAGATAGCGGCCGAACTGGAACATGGTTTCCTCCAGATTGGGATCTGCCGGATTTTTCTTATAGGCTTCCAGACGCTTCGGCGTAGGCAGCTTGGCTACATCCTCCTCCGTTTTTCCGAAGTTGACCTTCACCCGGTCAAACATGGACTTGTACTGGGAAATGTGGGCCTGTTTCAGGGCGGCATAATCCGCAGAAGCGGCTTTGGCCGCATAACGGTCCAGCTTCCTGGAGGGAGATTCACCCTTCCAGTCCTTTTTATAATCCATCAGGTAATCCGTCTCCATGGCGATGACGACCATGCAGGAATCCGCATTTTTCACGGAAATTTTATCTCCCGAGGCAGAAAGCGTACCGCCTTTGGGACGGATCAAAACACGGCCTTCATAATTCATGCCGTTTTTCAACATCCCCTTCCAGGTGATGACGGATCCCTTGGCGGAAATATCTGCTCCAAGCTGGCTGTTAACGGAAAAATCCGCGCTGAATTGGCCGGGGTTGCTGGCTTTATAGTTCAGTACCAGGACGTTGGCAGGCGTGCTGGAGAATGCCTCCCGGTCATACGTTACGCCGTCCGCCTTGTAATTCACTTTATGAATGCCGTCCCGGAGATCCAGGGAGCGCGTAAAATCTTCCACAGACAGGGAAGCCGGCTGGTCGCCTTTTTTAAAGTCCACAAACAAATCCCCAAAGGGAAGATAGTTGCCGAACTGGTTCGTTCCGGCATCAGGCCCGTAACCGTACCCTCCCCCCGGATTGGCTCCTCCGGACCAAAGGCTGATTTCATTCAGGGCCAGCCGCTCGCGGCCGGGAGCGCTGAAAATCATGGCTCCAACGCGGCCATTGCCAATGGGATACCCCTCCGCTTCCCAGACGGAGGCAGGCTTTCTGTACTTGCCAAAACTGCCCTCGGAATTTTTGTCTTCCTGCGGATAAACAACTACGGCCGGTTCATCAGACCAGATCAAATTGGAGGCGGAAGGCTTATCCAGAGCCCCCCACCCGAAAGAAACGGCACTTACCGCCACGGCAGATAAATATAGAGATTGGAAATGCATGCTTTAATAAACAATGTCACATATTTACTGCCTTCGCAACCTCTATCTTTCAGCCATTCCGAACTTATCGGCCGCCACATGACGGATTCTTCCCCCCGTTATTTCCCTCCCGGCCCAGGGATGGTTCCTCCAATGGCGGAGAGAACAGTAAATTTCCTTGTCTTTAAAAATGACGCTCCTAATTTGGCATGTATGTTGAAACGACTTCTCTCCGCATTTTTTTCTCTGTTCTTTCTGGGAGCGGCCTCCGGTACATCCTTTGCGGAAGTCACCGTTCCGGACGTCCTGAAAGACCGGATTGCCCTGAAAAAAACGGCCCGTCAGCTCAATATCGTTTATTTTCTGGGCAGTGATACGGAACCCGTTCCGGATTATGAACGGCGCCTCAGCGAACTGCTCCTTTACCTCCAGCAGTTTTACGGCAAGGAAATGCAGCGGCATGGCTATGGCGCGCGTTCCTTCGGCCTGGACATCAAATCCCCAGGCCGCGTGAACATCATTGAATACAAGGCCAAAAATCCGGCGGCCCATTATCCTTATGAAAACGGAGGCGGCTGGAAAGCGGCCCAGGAACTTGACGAATTTTTCAAAGCCCATCCGGACAGGAAAAAAAGCCAGCACACGCTTATCATCATGCCCACCTGGAATGACGAAAAGAACGGCCCCGACAATCCCGGCGGAGTTCCCTTTTACGGCATGGGGCGCAACTGTTTCGCCCTGGATTATCCGGCCTTCGACATCAAACACCTAGGGCAGAAAACAAGGGAAGGAAGGCTGCTGACCAAATGGTATGGAGGCATGGCCCACGAATTGGGGCACGGCCTTAATCTGCCGCACAACCATCAGACCGCCTCGGACGGTAAAAAATACGGCACGGCCCTGATGGGTTCGGGCAATTACACGTTCGGGACCAGTCCCACGTTCCTGACCCCGGCCAGCTGCGCCCTGCTGGATGCCTGTGAAGTGTTTTCCGTCACCCCGGCCCAGCAATTCTACGAAGGCAAGCCGGAAGTGGAGGTCGGGGACGTAGCCATTTCTTTTAAAGGAGACCAGATTCTGGTTTCCGGCAATTATAAAAGCCCCCAGACCGTCAAAGCTCTGAATGTTTACATCCAGGATCCTCCTTATGCGGTCAACCAGGACTATGACGCCGTTTCCTTCTCCCGGCGCCTTGGAAAAAAGAGTGGGAAATTCTCCATGAAAATTGACAAAAAAGAGCTGGAAGGATTGAACAATAACGAATTCCGCATTTCCCTCATGTTCATTCTCGCCAACGGGCTGCACATGCAGAAGCACTTCACGTTCCATTGGGACGCTCTCCAGGATTACAGGGACGGAAGCAAATCCTGAACGCATTTTCCGTGCGCGGGCGGAGGCCGCCAAAATCACGGCCTCCGCACCTTGCGGGGGCCTTATTCCTTCAAACTGGTGCGCCAGCCGGAAGCGTGCTGATAGTAATAAACCGCTTCCCTTTCCAGCTCTTTCATCCGCCCATCCGGCTCAACGGCCTCTCCGTCCCGGAAAAATTCCACTCCGCGCTGGGGTTTGAGCACTACCATGTCTTTCCCCTTTAAATAGCCGATATATTGGTAATTGCTCACAAAATACCGGGACTGATAGGAAGGCTTCAAGGCATCCTTTCCATAAAAGGCCGCATCATACGGCCAGTTCAACAGCCCCAGCAGGGTGGGCAGCACGTCAATCTGGCTCACGGGAGTGTCCCGCCGTTCCGGCTTCAGCAGAGCCGGAGCGTAGAAAATGGAAAAAATGCGGTGCGTTTCCGGATTGAGGGCCTGCTTTCCCGCGCTCCCGGCGCCGTGGTCTCCTACGAACACGAACAGCGTGTTGTCAAACCAGGGTTTGGTTCTGGCCTCCTCCACAAAGGCGCCTACCGCATAATCCGCGTATTTCACGGCCCCCATGCGCCCCGTGTGGGAAGGAATGTCAATGCGCCCTTCCGGATACGTGTAGGGGCGGTGGTTGGACGTGGTAAACACCACCTGCAAAAACGGCTTGCCGCGTCCGCAGGATTCATCCGCCTCCCGTACGGCGCGGCGGAACAAATCTTCATCGCAAACGCCCCAAATAGTGGAATGGGTCACCTCGGAATCATCCATGGAATGACGGTCCAGAACCTGAAACCCGTTGTTCCCGAAAAAATAATTCATGTTGTCAAAATACCCGTAGCCGCCGTAAATCCATTTGAGATCATATCCCTTGTCCCTGAATATGGAACCTATGGTCTGCAAATGCTCATTTCCTTCCTGGCGAAGGATGGACATGCCGGGAAGCGGCGGCAGGGATGTGCTGATTGCTTCCAGCCCGCGTACGGAACGGGTGCCCGTGGCATAAGTATTCGGGAAAAAAATGCCTTCCTTTCCCAGACGGCTCAGGCACGGAGTGACGTCAGCCCCGTCTTCCCGGCACTCGTTCAAAAATTCCGCTCCCATGCTCTCCATGACCACAACCACGACATTCGGGCGGATAGCCCCCCCGGAAGGACGCACCTGCCTCTTTACGCTGCCGGACGAAGCCTCCGGCACGGACGTGTCATCCGCCGTGAACTCCCGGGCCAGAAACGCCGCCGCTTCCGCATCCGGCAGCGTCCGGTAATAAGCGCGGTAATCCAGTTCATTCTTGAGAAAGGCGCTGAACAGGCTGTAAAGGCCATCCTTGGCCATTTCCGAATTATAACGGTTGTTCACGGCATCCGCATCCTTGATATCCACCAGCCAATATCCCCCCGTGACGCAGGCCAGCAGGAACAGCACCACACAGCCTCGTTTCCATCCGACGGGAACCGCCCCGTTCCTGGGAAGCAGGAACCTCTTCATTCCCCAGACGGCCAGAACGGACGCCGCCAGAATGCCGCCCAGAATAGGGATGATGGGATAGGACTCGTAAATATTCCCGATGACCTCCTTGGTGTAAACCAGGTAGTCTACCGCAATGAAATTAAAGCTTGCCTCAAACTCGTTCCAGAAAAAGGCTTCCGCCACATCTTCAAACAGATTGGCGAGCACAAACAGGAAAAACCACGCGGAGGTGAGCCACCTGTCCGCCTTCCCTCCCGCCTTCCCGCGCGGCAGAATCCACAAATAAACGGCATAGGGTATAAGCCAGTAGCACATGGTGACGGCAAACTCCGTCACAAAAACGTACGCCGTTTTCAGGAGGGGAAGCAACCCGAAATCCATGTTGCGGTATTCGAACAATACCGTAAACAGATTTTCCACCGCCTCAACGCCGAACGCAAACAGGAGGAACGGCCAAAACCTCCCCCAATAATAACGAATCATCGCTACCGGAAATATGACAGCCGGAGCATGCCGTCAATGCTCCATCACAACATCACGGTGATATGAATGTCATTCCGGAGAAATGAGACGGGAGAAGATTCTCCTACACTACATCCAGAGCGGCATCCCAGTCTTTCCAGACAGGTTCCAGCCCGGCATTCCGTATGGCTCCGACCACCTGCTCCGGTGTGCGCTGGTCGGAAATCTCAAACTGCTCCGTCGCCTTGCAATTCCCTTTTCGGTCATCGGGAAGATCCACCCGGTTGCCCCGCACCGTCAAATGGGCGGCAGCCGTTCCCACGCCCGTGTAGCCCCCCGGTTCCGTGCGCGCAATGGCGGACATGTGGGTCATGCCCAAATGCATCAGGGCATTTCTCATCGGCGCGGGCTCACGGGTGCTGATGGACATGCCTATTTTGGGGAAGCAGATGCGCAGGGCGGCCATGAGCTGGACAAAATGGCGGTCATCCAGCATCAAGTCCGGATCAGGTTCATACTCGTAATTCCCGGCGTAGGGACGCATGCGCGGAAACGCCACGGAAAGCGCGGATTTCCAGCAATGCTTCTGCAGGTAATCCAGATGGACGGCAAGAGCCATGGCCTCCCGCCGCCACGGCGAAAGCCCGAACAGGGCTCCTATCTGAATGCGGCGGAAACCGCCCTGGTAGGCGCGTTCCGGGCAGTCCAGCCTCCAGTTGAAATTTTTCTTCATCCCTGCCGTATGCAGGGTTTCATACACTTCCCGGTTATAGGTTTCCTGATACACGGCCAATTGTTCCGCCCCGTGACGGACGATCTCCGCATAGCGGTCGTCCGGCAACGGCCCTATCTCCAGCCCCAGGGACGGAATAAAAGAATGCAGGGCGTCCAGGCATTCCTGCATATACCCGTCGGAAACGAACTTGGGATGCTCCCCGGCCACCAGCAGGATGCTGCGCAGCCCCAGGCCGTGCAGGTAGCGGGCCTCCTGCACCACTTCATCCACCGTAAGCGTGGTGCGGATAATGGGATTATCCCGGGAAAAACCGCAGTACTTGCAATTATTGATGCATTCGTTGGACAGGTAAATGGGGGCGAACAGGCGAATGGTCCGGCCGAAATGCAGCCGCGTCAGACGCCGGCTCTCCTGCGCCATCGCCTCCAGGCGGGCGTCGTCAACCGGTTCCAGCAACGCCATGAAACGGCGCACCAGGGGAGTGGGACAATCCATCAAACCGTTTAATTCTTCAGAAAAAGACATACGTGAACTAAGTAAAATTGTGAGAGCGCCGGCTGCATTTCCATTCCTGAACCGGAAAGCTCCAATTTGCTCCCTCCCTTGCAAAAGATACCATCTTTTACCGTGTCATTTCCCGGAGAGGCGCGTTCCATGAAGGCCGGGGAGCCTGCGAATCGTCGTGACAGACGGCCTCTTATGGACTAATCTGGCTTTATCCTCCCATGAGCGCTACACCGAACAGCCTTTTCCGCCATTATCTTGATTCCCTGATCCAGCAGGGAACAACGCGAACGAGCCTGACGGATGAAGCCAGAAACGTTCTCAGAACATGGTACGTGGCTTCCAGACAGGGAGGCCGTCCCGCCGCATCAGCACCCGCTTCTCCGGAACCGCCGCCCCTGCAGGCGGCCGTTCCTGTCTCCGCACCTGCCGGAAAGCCGGAACCGCCGGAGCTGTTTCCGCAAAACAGGGAACCGGCCTCTGCCATTACCCTCCCGGAAGGGACAATGGAAGACAAGCTGCAATACCTCCGTAATCTGGCGCAAAACTGGAAACCGGCGCGGGAACTCAACTCCCTGCGGGACACCATGGTCTTTGCCACGGGCAATCCCCATACGAAACTCATGCTCATCGGGGAAGCTCCCGGATATTATGAAGAAGTGCAGCAGGAGCCCTTTGTGGGCCGTGCCGGGGAAAAACTCAACCAGATATTAAGGGCTATGGGGCTCTCCAGAGACATGGTTTACATTTCCAACATCGTCAAATTCCGCCCGGCCCTGCCCAACCAGCGAACCAATAACCGCGCCCCCACGCCGGAAGAAATTGAAGCGTGCCTGCCCATCATCATGCATGAAATCCGGGTCATCCGGCCGAAAATGATTATAGCCCTGGGCGGTACCGCCGCCGTAGGCCTGTTGGGGGAACAGGGTTCCGTCAGCTCCATGAGAGGCAGGTTCCACGACCTTAACGGCATTCCCGTACGCGTCACTTACCATCCCAGCTACCTGCTCAGATCAGACAGTCCGCGGGAAAAACGCAAGGTATGGGAAGACATGCTGGCCGTTATGGAACGCCTGGACATGCCCATCTCAGAAAAACAGCGCGGCTACTTCCTGCCCAGGGAATAAGCCGGGGACTTCTTCATGCCTCATTTTCAGCTGAAGCAGGGAAAAATCCCTGAACCATTTGGCGTGACAGGAAACATCAGTATGTCTCCGTGCATCTGCATTCTATTCTCCAAAGCGGTTGTACCACCCCATCCCGCTTTTTCCCGGAGCAACCTCTAACGCATCGGCTAATTGGGAGGATAGAACAGGCCGTCCCCCTGCCCCGTATCCCGCCAGGAGCCGCCGAAGCACAGCATGAACGGAGACATTCAGAATTCCTCCCTTTTTACTGGTCCGGGACCTTACGAAATTCCCCTCTCCATCAAATCCTCATCACCGCCCGGCCCTTGTAACGCTGCCTGTGGGATGCAAACATAACCTCCTGAAAATGAGTGCCATGTTCCGGCGTCAGTTCCCGGACCGGAAATTTTTTCAATTCCGGACACCTCCGCATCAAAACTCCGGTGAAATACCTGATACCGCGCCGTGTCGTGAGGCGAAGATCCCGTTTCGCCTTCAACGGTTCCTCAGCGCCTCCGATCAAAAGCGAAATCCATCGGGTTTCAGATACCTGAGGAAGAATATCTGGATATCCTCCAACGGTTCAGAATCCGATGCTGGGAAATTTGCCGCCGTTACCGGAAAAGCGGAGGCGCCGGCATAAAAACATACCTGGGCAATGCAACCGTTTTTGAGCCGGAACGCTATTTGCGCGAGAGGAACCGGAAGAAGAGGCTGCTGCTGCGGGAAGCCCGTCCGCTTGAATATGAAAATGGCCGGGAAATTGACGCTGACGAACATTCGGACTTCCAGGAAAGGGAGCTGGTTGAGGCATTGATTGACGCTGAAGGGAATTTGTCACGGGCAGCCAGAAGCATTCATCTGGAGGAAAGCAGGGCGCGCCGCCTCAGGAAACGGCTCCGGGAAGAAAAATTCACTTTTTTAAGAAATGGGCGGCGAATTTCCGGAAACGCGGCAAGCAATCATTGTGAAGGGTCTAAATCGACCTACTCGTCGTCCATAGACGTCGCAATCAAACACTAATCATCACACCATGTATACCAACGAACAACCAAACGACGACCCCTCGTTGAACAGGGGTTCCGCCAACAAGATGAACA
>NZ_MNUD01000029.1:0-113917 GCF_001917295.1 Akkermansia sp. 54_46 | reverse complement strand
ATTCTTTTTCAATCTCTTTGACGGTACCCAGCTGGACAGGTTCCCCCATCCTTAGGGCGTACGTCCGTTCGTCGATTTTGATTTTCCGGACGGGAGCATACCAGCGTCCGCTGTCCGGGTAGGAAATAGGAAGGATGAGTTGCTTTGCTTTGGTCATGGTTAATAGACGCGGTCGAGAATTCCGGGGCATACAGGTTCAAAGTAAAACCCGGTCATAAAGAGGGGTTCCCCCGTTTCCTGGTCCGGGACGACGTCATCCCTTCCCTGGCTCCGGAACCGGACAGGAATCTTTTTCCGGAAGGTTCCAAAGCCCCCTGGATCAAGCCGGGCCGTTCCACCTGGACCTGGTGGGACCGCGGGAATGTCCTGGAAAACGACCAATATGCCTTTGTCGATATGACTGCCGAATTCGGATGGGAATATCACCTCGTTGACGAAGGGTGGAAAAAATGGGGCCGATCACTTCCGGAAAGCATGGACAAGCTGGCCAAACTGGCCAGCTACGCCGCCGGCAAAAACGTAGGCATCTGGGTATGGGTGCGATGGTCAGACGTCAACAACCCCGCCAATGACTGGGAAAATATGCGCCGCTTTTTCAGCTCACTCTCCAAAACGGGAATCAGGGGAATCAAGATAGACTTCATGGACTCCGCCTCTCAGGAACGCCTGGACTTCTACGACGCCGTAGCGGAAAACCTGGCGAAAAACAAGCTTATGGTCAACTTCCACGGAGCCAATACCCCCACGGGGGAGGAACGTTCCTGGCCGCACGAAATGAGCCGGGAAGGCATTTACGGCGGAGAACAGAACATCTGGGCCGCCATTGGCGGGCAGCACTACTGCGCGCTGCCCTTTACCCGCCTAGTCTCCGGCCACGCCGATTTCACGGGAGGCTACTTTGGCCACGGCCCCAAGCTGCGCGGTTCTTCCTGGACCCTCCAAATGGCGGCCAATATCATTTACACGTCCCCCATGCTTCACTGGGTCTCCAACCCCGCGGACATGGAAGCTGCTTTCCCGAAGGATTCCCCTGAACGGGAAGTTGTCCGGAACATCCCTTCCGTATGGGAGGAAACCATCGTCCTTCCGCCGTCTGCCATTGGGGAATGCGCTGCCTTCGCCCGGCGGTCAGGAAACCAGTGGTACATTGCTCTGATGAACGGAGACGGCAGGGAACGCACCGTTTCCATTCCTTTGAATTTCCTGGACAAAAACACGGCATACCAGGCCTCCATTCTCCGGGATCTGGCGGAAAAAAATGACGGATGGAGCGTGGAAACCCGGAAAGTCACTTCCGGAAATACCCTTTCCTTCACCATGCGTATCAAAGGCGGAGGTATCGTCCGCATGGTTCCCTCCGGAACGCGGCATCCTGCCCCCTAAAGAACGGCATCCTGCCCCAGGCAGGGAAAAAGCCCCCCCTCTTCTTCCCTCTTCAAAGGCGGAGCGGCGGAAAACCATGTTCATCCGCCGCTACACCGCCCGTCCTGGAAAAACCGGGGAAAAAGTAACAAAACTCAACCCTCCCCGCGCTACCCGTCCGCACCCTGCTCCCTGGTGCTCCACGCCGGAAGCCAGCGCACCTCCCGAAGACGGTAGCCGCGTTCCAAAAGAGCGCCGTGCAGGCCGGGAAGATGCGCCGCTCCGTAAAAGACGCCTATCCTGCGCACGCCCTTGCCGCTCCAACGGTCAAACACTTCCATGCACTTGGCGTTCCGGCCTTCCAGAATCACGGTATTCTCCAAACCATTAGGAGCATTGGCCATCATGCCCATCAGCTTATTCTTCAACCCCGTTTTATTGCCGGCCAGGAAATCCGCCATCAATCCAAATTCACCGGCCCGGTTCGTCCCGGTTTTCTCAACCAGGGAGGACAAGACGGATTTAAGCATCAGGCCGGCAATGCTTTCACCCTTTCTGGCCTGCGCCTCGCGGAATTCATCCAGCGTCATGTCCGCATGGACGAAATGGGCTGCGGAATAATCAATGCCCTGATGCTGGGTCTGGAGTCCCAGCATATTGCTCAACTCCTTGTAGGCGCCCCCCAGCAGCCCCATTAAAAAAGACTTTTCCTCCTGCCCGCATTTCTTCCTCCATTCCACTATCCGGTTCCATTCCCGCGCCTCTTCCAGAGTCAGCCCCCCCAGCGGCTTGCTGCGGTCTATCTTGCGGCGCAATTCCTCTTCCCGCCGGAGGCCCTCTCCGCCAATCATTTCAAAAAGCAGTACATCGTACCTGCGGAACAGCTTATTCAGCCGGTCGTAATATTCCGGTTCCGCCACATGAATAGCACCAATGAGAGCTACTTCCATCCCATTGTCATGGACATAGGCAGCTACGGGAGTGGACAGGCTCTGCCGGTCGGGTTGAGGAGAATCAAGAAGGATGTACCGTCCGGGATACCCGCCATATTCCGCCTTCTCCGCATCGGGAATATCCGCAGCCGGTACAGGAGAACACCACCAAAGGACAGCCAGAAAACAATGCAGCAGTTTCATCATGCTCAGACTACCGGGGAGCATATTAAGAGCAAGCCCAAAAAAAAGACTGCCTTCCTTTCCGGAATGGAAAGACGGCATGAGCATGAATTCCCACCTTATTCAAAAAGCCGGAATCGCAAAACTCCCGCGCTTTTTCAACGGAAGCCGGAAAATCAAAAATCCCGCACCCGAAAACGGATGCGGGGAATGAAAAAGCCCATTCTAAACGCCAGGCGAAAACAATCCGCCCGGCCATGAACGGTTACTTGCCGCAGCAGCACTTGTCGGTCAAGGCCCCTACACCGGGAAGAACCTTGCCTTCCAGCAGTTCCAGGGAAGCGCCGCCGCCCGTGGAACAGAAGGAAAGCTTATCCTGCACCTTGAATTTCTTGGCTGCCGTCACGGAATCGCCGCCGCCTACAATGGAAATGGCGGAGGAATCCGCCAAGGCTTCCGCGACTTCCTTGGTTCCCTTGGCGAAGCAGTCCATTTCAAATACGCCCATCGGGCCGTTCCACAGAACGGTCTTGGCATCCTTGATGATGGCGGAGAACTCTTCAATGGCTTTGTCGCCGATGTCGATGGCCATGCCGCCTTCCGGCACCTTGCCGCCTTCAGCGAAAGGAGCCGTGCAGAAGGTTTCGGCACCGTCTTCAAATTTCATGGCTACGCGCACATCTGCAGGAAGCAGGAATTTCACGCCCTTGGCCTTGGCCGCCGCCAGAATTTCCCGGGCCAGATCCAGCTTGTCCCCTTCAATCTTGGAAGCGCCCAGGTCATACCCTTCAGCCGCCAGAAACGTATTGGCCATGGCGCCGCCAATCAGGAACGTATCAGCCTTCTCCATCAGTTTGGAAAGCACTTCAATCTTGTCGGACACCTTGGCGCCGCCCATAATCACCACAAAGGGTTTTTCCGGGTTTTCCAGCTTGCCTTCCAGGTATTCCAGTTCACGTTCAATCAGGAAGCCCATGGCGCTCTTTTCCGCAAAATGCGTCACGCCTTCCGTGGAAGCGTGAGCACGGTGGGCCGTGCCGAATGCGTCGTTCACGAACAGCGTGGCATTGCCCAGCAGGGACTTGGCGAACTCCGGCTCGTTCTTCTTTTCACCAGGATAAAAACGGACATTTTCCAGCAGAACCACATCACCGTCCTTCATGGCGGCGCGGGCGGCTTCCGCTTCCGGGCCAATGGCGGCGGAAACGAATTTCACGTCCTTGCCGAGCAATTCGGAAAGGCGGGCGGCAACGGGTTTCAGGGAAAAAGCGGGATCGGGTTCGTTTTTGGGACGGCCCAAATGAGAGGTAAGGACAAGGCGTGCGCCCTGGTCCAGCAGGAACTTGATGGTGGGGAGAGCAGCCACAATGCGGGCGTCATTGGTAATTTCCCCATCCTTGAGAGGGACGTTGAAATCCACGCGCATGAGGACTTCCTTTCCCTTGGCGTCAAGGTCGCGAACAGTAAGTTTAGCCATATCGGTTTATATTGTTTGGTTCAATGAATAAAAAGGGAGGGCATTTCTGCCCTCCCGGATAAATCCCCGCCCGCCCGGCAAAACCGGCCAGGAAAGCCGGAAAATTGAAACAGGCGGACGGCAAGACTTGTCGTGCAACTGAAGAGCAAGCGTTGTCCGAAAGAACTTACTTGCCGCAGGAGCATCCGCAGCCCAGGCTGTCGCCCAGCTTCTTCATGGCCTGGGCGGCGCGGTTGGAGTAACCCCATTCGTTGTCGTACCAGCCGCAGACCTTCACCAGGTTGCCGCCGACCACATACGTGAAGCCGGAGTCAAAGATGCAGGAGTGGGGGTCGGAAACGATGTCCTGAAGAACGAGCGCTTCTTCGGAGTAAGCCAGAATGCCCTTCAGCGGGCCTTCAGCGGCTTCCTTCATGGCGGCGTTTACTTCTTCCACGGTCACATCCTTCTTGAGCACGGCCACAAAGTCGGTTAGGGAACCGGTCGGAGTCGGAACGCGGAAGGAAGCGCCGTTCAGGGAACCCTTCAGGTTCGGCATTACTTCACCAATGGCCTTGGCGGCGCCGGTGGTCGTCGGAATGATGTTGATCGCGGCGGCGCGGGCACGGCGGGGATCCTTGTGCGGAAGGTCCAGAATGCGCTGATCGTTCGTGTAGGAGTGAATCGTGCTCATCATGCCCTTTTCAACGCCGAACTTGTCGTCCAGCACCTTCACCATCGGAGCAAGGCAGTTGGTGGTGCAGGAAGCGTTGGAAACGATATCGTGCTTGGCAGGATCGTATTCGCTGTCGTTGATGCCCAGAACGAAAGTCAGGTCCGGATCCGGGGAGGGAGCGGAAATAAGAACCTTCTTGGCGCCGGCGTCAAGGTGCTTCTTGGCGGCGTCGCGCTTGGTGAACAGGCCGGTGGATTCCAGAACGACGTCCACGCCCAGATCCTTCCAGGGAAGGTTGGCGGGATCACGTTCCACGGTGATGAGGATCTTGTGACCGTCAACGACCAGATAATCACCCTCGATGGAAATTTCACCGTCAAACTTGCCCTGCGTGGAGTCATACTTGAGCAGGTGGGCGATCGTTTCGATAGGAGTCAGGTCATTGATGGCAACAACCTTGTTGCGTTCTTCCTTGGACATGGCGCGCAGTACGTTGCGACCAATGCGTCCAAAACCGTTAATAGCGTATTTGGCCATAAGATTGAGGGCTTCAGATTTGATTAATTACTAGTCCCGGACTTATTCAAGTACCATGGACGCTGCAAGTTTAAAAACGTTTCAACCAGCCGTCAACACTATTGTTCCCCCATCATGGCAGTATGTTCCCCCAGCTTCCGCAAACAGGGAACACTCCGCCAAGCGGACATGTTCCCTCATGAAAATCAAAAACTTGCAAAAACACCTTCCTTCCTCCGGAAGCTCCTTCAATTCATGGAACGCAAAGCGGCGCGTATCAGCTCGTCCACGTCTGCATCCGGATGGTCCTTCAGATGGGCGGCTATCGCCTTGCGGGATTCCACCTGCTTGAACCCGAGCGCAATCAGCGCCAATTCCGCGTCCCCGGCGGCCTGGGAAGTAGCGCCCTGGGCCTGGGCTTCCCACGTGGCGGCCAGGCCCACTTTATCCTTCAGTTCCAGGACGATGCGTTCCGCCGTCTTCTTGCCCACCCCCTTGGCCCGAGCAATGCCGGAAACATCTCCGCCCACAACCGCCTGCTTGAACTGCTCCACGGACAGGGAACCCAAAATGGCAATCGCCGTTGCCGGGCCGATTCCGGAAACACGTTCAATCAGCAGCAGGAAAATATCCCTTTCCGCATCCGTGGCAAAACCGTACAGCACCTGCATGTTCTCCCGGACATGCAGGTAGGTTTTCAGCGTCAGCTCTCTGCCGGGAAGGGGATTCAGCCTGTCAAACGTGGACAGGGGCACAATCACTTCATACCCCACCCCATGAACATCCAGGATCAACCGCTGGGGATATGATTCCGCCACCGTGCCGCGCAGAAAAGCTATCATACCCTTAACGTGACACAATCCGGCCCGCGCGCAAGCCAAAAACGCATCCTCCGGAACCGCTTCCGTCATCTTTTCTGGAGCACGTGCAGCCTGACATGTTCCAGATCCTCCCGGTGGTAAAAGCAGCGCACGCGCAGTCCACGGGCTGTTTTCATCCTGCACCTGTATTCACGCAGCAGCCCTTTTTTCACCAGCCTGTAAACATAGCTGCGCACTACTCCCAGCATGCTGACAGCCCCGGCCATATCCATATAACACGGAGGCACGCGGCGGCGCACGGGCTCCCTTCCAGCAAGAACCCGCTCCACATCCAGCCGCCGCCAGTACAGGGCCAGGGGGCCCGTACCCTTGCGGACCACCCGGAAACGGACACCGTGGCGGTGCAGATACTGGCGCGCGGCGGAAGCACTGCAGCAGAGCCGTGCCGCGACGGCGGATGTCTCCACAAATGCGCTACCCGCCTCCGTGTAAGGCTGGCCGGACCTGGGATTCGTTCCGCGGCGGCGGATTTTGACATGTTCAGGGAAACTCAATTTGGGGTTGCTGATATATTCACGCCCTCCCACGCCGATGAATGTTTTCTTAAAACGGTATATCATGATTAACGGGTTTTCACATTGGATTTACGAAGCCTCATGCAGCCGTTCCGCACGAAACTCTAACATATTTTGGAGATTCCAAAAATGCATTGAGTTTAAGAATGTTCAACATTTTTCTTTGTTTTTCTGTTTTTTACATTCATACTAAACTCATTTCTCCGCAATATATGCCCGGAGACCATGCCGGCCAATCATGTGAAAAGGGCCTACGCGCCCATCGGGAAACTTATCCCCCTTAATCTTTTCCGGATCTCAAGCCTTCCATTCCCATAAACAAGAGGGGCTGGAAACAAATTTCCCCCCTTTTTCCAGGCGTTCCTTTCCGATGCCGCAAACTTTCAAAAGACAACTTCTTTCCCTGCGCGATTCCACCATACGGCTTCCCCGAAAACATTCATTTCCGGCAAGAAGCCTGAAGAAGGGATCATGAGAAGCCCCCCGGTTTCACCAACCGCTGACGACACGCCCCTTCACTCCGCCCCCCGTTTCCCCATCCGCGTTTTTTCCGATATTTCCCCCATCATGAAAACCGGCCCAATAAAAAACCCGGCTTCCTTGCGGAAAGCCGGGTATGGGAAAAATGCCTCAGGGAAGAAGTTTTGGCGGGCGCCCTTCAAAAATCCCGCGCTGAGGAACGAAAATGCGGTCATTGGGCTGGATGGGAATCGCCCTGTCTTTAATGGAAAAATAATCATACGTCACGGTTTTTCCACCGCGCGTCACCTGCACGTAGCGGGATCCCCAGTCCGTGATGTCGCCGGCGCCCACAATCGCCTCCAGAAGCGTCATGCCGCGCCGCCACAAAACATTCTTCTTCATAGCTACACCGCCGCTTACCAGAACGATGTGTTCCGTCAGCCGCGCATCCGAACTCTGCACCTTCACCAGAAACGTAGGGGCCGTGTACAGCTCCGCCTTCTTGTAGGCGGCCATCAGCATGTCTTCAATCTGGCGGGCCGTTTTGCCTACCACGCGCAGTACATCCTGCCCCGGAGGGAGCTGGGGCATGCGTATCGTACCGTTCCCGTCCAACAGATACTGCCCGGAAATAGCGGTAGCGTCGTCGGAGGGAATGCCGCGCACCTGGATTTCAATGGTGCCCTGGGGCGGCACGGCATCCGGAGACTGGGCGGAGCCCAGCCCCGCCGGGCCCAGCATAAGACAAAGGATGGAACAAATATATTTTTTCATGGAGCCATGGGTTAATACAAATCTTCACTATCATGGGACTGGGTGGCTGCCAGCTCCTTGGCCTTTCCAGAACGTTCCACCTTCTTCATGGAGGAGGCATCCGCATTCTCGCCGGAGGAAGAGCCATCCGCAGAATAGTAGGAATAGTAAGTTGTGTAATACTGATACTGGTGATCGGACGTAATGTCCACATTATTCATCACCACACCGGCCAGATTACCGCCCACGGACTCAATTACCTGCTTCTGCCTCAACAGGGCTTTCAGCGGCAGCTTGCGGGGCTGGACAACCATAAGAGTCATATCCACCTCGCTTACAATGACGGCGGAGTCACTGACCCCCAGAATGGGCGGGGAATCCACCAGCACAATGTCAAAACGTTGCTTCACTTCCTGCAGCAATTCATTAAACTTGCGGGAATTCAAGGCGCCTGAAGGGTCAAAGGGAGTAGGCCCCGCGGGCATGACGTACAGGTTTTCAATGGGCGTCTGAAAAATGACTTCCTCCAGAGGATAATCTTCCAGCAGGTAGGAAGTCAGCCCTACCTCATTATCCAGCTCATAATACCGGTGAAGCCTGGAACGGCGCAGGTCGGCGTCAATCATCAGGGTGGCATACCCCCCCTGGGCGCAAATATAGGCCAGGTTGCACAGAGTGGTGGTCTTCCCTTCCCCGGCGCTGCCGGAAACAAAGGTCAGCGAAATTTCCTCCAGGCCTTTCTTGTTGAATTCTATGTTCGTCCGCAAAATGCGGTAGGCTTCCGCATCCGGCCCCATGGCATCGGATGAATGCAGAATCGGCACATTCTTGGGAATAATGCCCAGTACGGGAACCTGAAGAGCCCGTTCCACGTCTTCCATGGTTTTCACGGAGGTATCCATGAATTCCAGAAGCAGGGCCAACCCGATGCCCAGCAACAGACCGGCGCCCGCTCCCACCGCCAGGTTAATAGTCACATTCGGCTTGTAGGGCGCAACAGGGTAGGTCGGCAGCTGATACATTTCAATCGCCTCACGGGGCACGCGCAAACGGGCAATCTCATCCTTGTATCGGGAGTCCAGTTCCTTAAGCTGGTCCAGCGCAGCGTCATAATCACGGCTGGCCTGTTCATACATGGGAACCTGCAGGACGTGCTTCTGAAGATCTTCCTCTTTTTGGGCGACGGTAGCCTCCCAGTGCTTCCGGCTCGCGGCAACCATTTCCAGCTTGCTCTTCAGGGAAGAACGCAGGCCTATCAATTCCTTGTTCAGCTTATCCCCCAGAATTCTTTCCGTTTCCAGCAATGCCAGCATTTTGGGATGCCTGGCGCCGATGTTCTGGGATTTCAGATTTTCCTTTTCCTTGAGCTTGTCGGAAAATTCAGCATAGGTCTTACGGAGAGCGTCCGCACCCACAGTCTCCGCATTCAGCAGGTCGGAACTGATCACGTAATCCAGCAACTTGTCGTCGGGCAGACGCTGCAATTCCTGCACATAGGAAGCCAGTTCCTTTTCCCTCCTTTCAAAATCCATGGCCTGCGCCTTGGCATTCCGGAATTCCTCTTCTTCCATACCGGCCGTCAGGGTGCTGCGGTGTTCACCGTTCCTCCAGGACGTGGGCAGGTAGGAACTCTCCGCAATCAGCTTTTTGAGAGCCATCATTTTTTCATTGACGGCATCCTCCTGTTCCCGAAGGACATCCTTCAGGCTCTTGATGGCGGTTTCCACCAGACGGTTTTCGCGCATTTCACGGTCCTGCTTGTACGCCTCAGGCACCGCCTTGGCGATATTCTGCACCAGTTTGGGGTCCGGACCGGAAACAATGACGTCCACAAGGTCCGTGGCGCGCACGGGGGCCACCTTGATCATGTCGGCCAGATTAGTCGCCGCCATTTCATCCGTCATCCCCCATTCCGCGGCAAGGTTCAGTTTTCTGGATACCACTTTAAGCACTTCGGCGGAAGTCAGCACGGAATACTGCATGGGAATGTAGTTGGCCGTCACGTTGGAAGTGGCAACCACGTCCCCTCCCCTGCCGATATCCATCACAGGCTTGGGCAGTTTAATCTGAAACTGGCTGGTCGCCCGGTAGGAGGGCGGCATCAGGAAAGTCACTACCACGGAAATGACCAGCACCAGAAGGAAAACAAGAAAGACTTCCTTCCAGCGATTTTTTAAAACCTGCAAATAGTCAATATTGCGTACGATGCGATCACTGTTCTGCTGATCCTGGGCATTCATGAAATATAGTAAGGCAGTAAGATAAAAACTCCTCTAATTGTGAATGAAAATTCGCAATTAGAGGAGTAAAGGCATTAATGGTCAGTCAAGACTTAGAAGCTGTAATTCACGCCGAAGGAGAACACGTTGCGGTTGTAGGAGGGCATCGGGTAGTTATAGCCGCTGTAGGAACCGTTCGTGTAAGAATATTGGGCCGTAAGGGCCAGGGCATTCGTCAGCAGAAGCTTGATACCGGCGGTAGCATTGAAAGTCAGGTTGGACGTGTCACTGTTGCTGATGGAACTCGGACGCGTATAATCGCTGGCAACCAGGTTTACTCCGCAATTCAGACTGACGCGGTGCGTCAGCTTCAGCGTGCTGTGTACCCCGAAACGCCATGTTTCATTGGAATAATAGCTGGCGCCGTTGTAAGGAATGTAGGTATTCACCGCTTCGTTGGAATAACGGACGAACGTTCCGAGCATGAACCGGTCGCTCAAGCGGTGGTTTAAGCCGAATTCCGCGGAAGGATAGGTTTTTGTTCCGTAATTCTCGACATACTTGAACTGCGGACCTACGCGCAGCGTGGCGGAGGTATTTTCGCTCACCGCGTATTCAGCGCCGGCCATGACGAAGTTGGAAAATTCGTTATTGCCGTATTCGCGATTACAGTAGGATCCCGTCCAGCCCAGGGAAACAGCCAGACGTTCCGTCCATTTGTACCGGTTGGTGAAATTCATGCCAACATAATCGCGGTTATCCGTCTTGGCGGAATCCTCCTGATAGTCGATCATGGAGAAATTGGCGCCCAGCGTCGTGGAATAGCGGGAAGTCCACGCCTTGCTCACGGAACTGGAAACATACACGTAAATGTAGTCGCCGTCCCGGCGGGCATTGGCAATACCGTTGGAATAGTTGGGTTCCGGCTGCCATGCGAAGGAGACGCTGCCGTTATAACGCAACGTCTGGTCAAAACTATGGGAAAGTTTGGCGGACAGCGTGGAATTGGAAAGGGCTTCATTCGTTCCGCCATCAAGGTCTTTCAGGTAAAAAATACCCCCCAGCTTGGCGGAGAAAGAATACTGGGTCACGGCATCGTAGTTGGCCAGGGAGCACCCTATGTCCGTACTGATGAACGCGGATTCCTGCTTGTTATAATTGGAGGCGTTGACATTGTCGTCATACCCTCCCGCCAGGTTGAAGAACCACTTGAGAGGAAGGGACTCTTCCAGACCCACCGGACCCGCCAGCGTGTACAGAGACTGCCCGTTGGCATGGACGGCAAACATGCCGGCGGCCACCAGGGAGAGATAAAAAAGACTCTTCATGCTATTTATTAAATAAGAATCAGGTTAATTGCCAGCAGGATTGGACACGGGAGCAGGGCTGGTGGGCGTGCCGCCCACAGGAAGACCGCCCGGCAGAACCAAACTCCCCTCAGAAATACCTTCGTCAGGACTTGCCAGACCAGAACCTTGAACAGTTTCCCCGGAGAGAGGATTGTCAGGGGTCTGAGCTGCCACATCCACAGCAATGGAAGAAACAGCAGCGGCTACCGGAGAATTACCCAGAACCTTTTCAACCGCTTCCGAAATGGGAGCCACGGACGCATACGGGTTAGACTGGGAAGAAACAGCGGAAGCGATCACATTGCGCACATGCCCCTCCCTTATATTGGATCCGTAACTCCGAACAGCGGCGGAAGCAACGGCAGGAGCGCTGGAAGGGAAAGCCCCCGCAGCCATGGACACCATCGCCCCCATCACACGGTCAGAAACGTCAGCCTTAACCGCCTCATTCAAAACTCCGGACACTGCTTTCACATCCAGAGCACCGGCCTTCAATCCGGCCTGAACAATATCCGCCATTTTCACAATAAAAACCTTTTCAACAGCGGAGGCTTTAACCGAATCAACAGCCGGAGCAGCAGTTTGCTGAGCCACACCGGGAAGGGTACCCGCAAACGCAAGTGCCAGCGCACTAAGCGCCGCCTTTGTCACGAACCTGGCTTTCATAAAGGAAGTATTTAGCAAGTGAATTTAATAAAAAAATGGAGCGGGTAACGGGAATCGAACCCGTATAATCAGCTTGGAAGGCTGGAGCTTTACCATTAAGCTATACCCGCGCAACGAACGCATTATGTTCAAATCACGGAATAAGACAAGTTTTTTTTCATTACTGCGTCAAAATAACAAAAAAGAGGATACGTTTTTTCTGTGGTCTTGACATCCGGGTCTTCTGCCGCTAAATAGGCATCCGCATTTCATGCGGGCGTCGTTCAATGGTAGGACGCGAGCTTCCCAAGCTTGAGACGTGGGTTCGATTCCCATCGCCCGTACCAGTTTGTTCCGCAAGTTATTGTTTATCAAAGCTTGCGTTTTTTGTTTTCTTGAGACGGCAACATACATGGCAACGCCTGGAAACGGCCTTTCAAGACATTGTCCCACAGGCAGCAGACATGGTTTATCCGCAAAGAAGCCTTGTTCCGTGTGAATAAAAAAGACCTGGCAGCCTCTCCCAATACGGGAACAGTCCGGGCAATACGTCCGTGCCGGCGGCGAATGCTTCCGGCACGGACGTGAATTACAGGGAGAGGCTACCAGCCAAGAACAAATTTCCTCTGGATTTTAGCAAGAAGAAGCACTTTGCGGATCATCGCCCGGGTTTCATTAAGGAGGTTGAGATAGAGAAGCGCCCGTCGCATATCGGAGGCGTCTTCCGGACGCAGAATAATCTGCTGTTTGACGGCTTCCGCAAATTCCTCATCCAGGGCGTCCATGCCTGCCAGGCATTCGTCCAGCCCGGTATAGTCATTGCTTTCCATCATTTCCCGGAAACGGGGGTAGAGGGAGGAAACACGGCTGTTCATTCCCCGCAGAAGCTCTATCCTTTCCAAATCCAGCCCTTCATGGTTGTTGTCTATATAGGCATGGCTGGCCGTAGTAATGTTGGAGAGGGATTCAAAGACGGAGGTAGCGTATTCCACCATCTGCACATAGCGCTTGCCTCGGTCGGCCTCTTTGTCCGGGAGTTCACGGACGACGGGCATGACTTCCATCGCCATTTTATCGCTCAGGGAACGGCGGATGCCGCGCGCTTCTTTCCGGAGTTTTTTCAGACGCTTCCGGTCCTCCACGTTCAGGGCTTCCAGATTCATTTCATAGATTTCCGCCATGCGCTTCATCAGTTCAATAATTTCCTCATTGTAGCGTGCGGCGGCAGCCGGGTCCCGGTAATTGGCGGCCTGCGCCTGAGCTGCAGCCTGGGTTCTTTTGCGATGGAGCCTGGAACTTTTCAGAAGCAGGAAAGCCGCCAGAGAACACATGGAGATGATGCCGAAGAGACCGCCATAAAGGATGCAGGCCGCCACAATGAAGCACATGGAAAACGCGGCAAAGGCCGTAAAGAACCACCCTGAAATCACCGTAATCACTCCGGTGATGCGATACACGGCGCTGTCCCGCCCCCAGGCCTTGTCCGCCAGGGAGGAACCCATCGCCACCATGAACGTCACATACGTGGTGGAAAGGGGAAGCCGAAGGGACGTGGCCAAAGAAATCAGCAGGGCAGCCACCGTCAAATTCACGGAAGCGCGAATGAGGTCGAAAGATGCACCGTTATCCGGCCCTTCCGGCACAGGCCGGAAGCGTTTTTCAATAAATCTCCCGACGCAGGAGGGCATGATTTTTTCCACTGCGCGGGAAGCATTCAGGGCATAGCGCACCGCCATGCGGGCCGGGGGGACGGAGCCGAACCGCTCTACTCCCCCGCCCTGCCTCGCCAGATTGACTTCCGTATCCGTAACGGTTTGCGCCTTTTTGGAGAACATGAGGGCCAGCACCATGATGACGCCCGCCCCCAGCAGGTAACGCCAATCCGCCGTGACGGGGGCCATCAGACCGCCCATGGACAGAGTGGTAAGGTCCGCCCCCTGCGCTGCTGCGGCGGCCGCAATTTCCATAGAAGACTGCCCCGCCATGAAAACGCCGATGAAGTTGACCAGGTCATTCCCGGCAAAGGAAAGGGCCAGGGCCATGGTGCCCGCGAGAACGGATACTTTCAGGATATTGACTTTGCAAAGATTCTGGAGCACGGCCATCAGAACGGTCCAGAATGCCAGGCTGCAGCAAACGTACAGCCAGATATGGTCGTCCAGATGGCGGATCATATCCTTGGTGACCAGCGTGCTTCCCTTCAGCCCCTTGAAAATGGCGAAGTAGGTGATAGCCGTCAGGGCCACGCCGCACCAGACGGCTCCCAGATAGTTGAAGGATTTTTGATAGTTGAAGGAGAAGATGAGGCGGGAAATCCACATAACCGTTATCCCGCAAATGAAAGCGATAAAAACGGAGGAAAAAATGCCGGAGATGATCGCCAGAGCTTTGGAGGAATTGATGTAGCTGGACAATTCCTGGGCGACTCCCGGTTCCCCGGACCAAATTTTAAAGAGAGCTGCGGCCACGGCTCCGCCCAGCAGTTCAAAAACAATGGAAACCGTGGTGGAAGTGGGAAGGCCGAACGTGTTGAAAACGTCCAGCAGTATAACATCCGTCAACATGACCGCCAGAAAGATCAACATGATGTCATGGAAGGAAAACCGGGCCGGCATGAATACGCCGCTTCTGGCGATTTCCATCATGCCGCTGGAGAACAGCGAGCCGATGATGATACCCAAAGCGGCCACCAGCACAATCGTCCTGCGCGGAGCGGCCTTGGAACCGACGGCGGAGTTCAAAAAGTTGGCGGCGTCATTGGAAACTCCGACAACGAGGTCGAAGCAGGATAACACCAGTATCAGTCCTATGATAAAGTAATAGATCGGGTCCATATGCGTAATAAACGGCCCTCTATTACAGGAGACCGCTCCTGCACGCCCGTTTTAAAACGTGAACATTCCGTCACATTTTCCCATACGCCCCTGCTTCCGGTCCTCAAAAAAGGAGGAGAGCGGATTCATCCGCCCTCCTCCCGCTTTCATTAAATGTAAAAAACAAAAAGCCTAACGGTCCACATGAAGGATATTTCCGTCAGGGGCAATCAGCACATCATAATCGTCACGGCTGTCCGCAACTTCCACCTTGTAACGGACAAGTTCTCCTTCAGTAATTTTTTCCGCTTCCTTAATCCGGCATCCCGGATAACGCTTCAAAACGGACGCACGGACGGCTTCCGGAAGAGAGGAAGCAGCTATTTCTTCCTTAATCCTCACAATTTTCCCATCAGGAGCAATCTTCACGTCAAACTGGAATCCGTTAATTCTAAATTCAGCTTCGTAGATCCTTTCCATGCCATGCATTTCAGAGTCCCATTCAATGGGACCGGCGTTCGGATAAGCACCCTTGACACTGGAAACGGCGGCAGCCGGAACGGAAGACTCCGGGATATCGGCCAGGGCAGAAGGCATGACCAGTACTGCCGCCGCAAACAATATGTTCTTATGCAGCTTTTTCATGTTATGATTAGACAAATATGTTCTATAATCATTCAATATTTTTCTAAATTCTGAACATCCTGTGCAGCTTTTTTTCCCGAAACCGGCTCTTGATGAAGCATATTAAAAAAGGCTCCCCGGAAAAACCGGGGAGCCTTGAAGCCGATTGCCTTGGTCTCGAAGAAACGGACGGGGCTTACATCATGCCCATGCCGCCCATTCCTCCCATGCCGCCCATGTCGGAAGCTCCGGAGCCGCAGCTGCAGCTCTTCTTCTCGGGCTTGTCGGCAATGACGCATTCCGTGGTAAGCAGCAGACCGGCGATGGAGGCCGCATTCTGCAGAGCGGAACGGGTCACCTTGGTCGGATCCACCACGCCGGCGGAAAGCAGGTCTTCATACTTGTCCGTGGCCACATTGTAACCTTCGGCAGTATTCTTCATGCCTTTCACGTTGGCGACGATGAGGGCCCCTTCGCGGCCGGCATTGCAGGCCAGCTGGCGGAGCGGGGCTTCCACAGCGCGATAAACGATCTGGGCGCCAGTTGCTTCATCACCTTCCAGTTTGAGGGTGTCAATGGCTTTCTGGGCGCGAATCAGCGCCACGCCGCCGCCGGGAACGATGCCTTCTTCCACCGCAGCGCGGGTAGCGTGCAGGGCGTCGTCCACACGGGCCTTCTTTTCCTTCATTTCCGTTTCCGTAGCGGCACCCACGTGGATGACGGCCACGCCGCCGGCCAGCTTGGCCAGGCGTTCCTGGAGTTTTTCGCGGTCGTAATCGGACGTGGTGTCCTTGATCTGGCGGCGAATCTGGGAAATGCGGGCTTCAATATCGGAAGATTTGCCGGAACCCTCCACGATAACGGTTTCATCCTTGGAAACAACCACGCGCTTGGCCTGGCCGAGGTCTTCAATGCCCACGTTTTCCAGCTTGATGCCCAGGTCTTCCGTGATGCACTTGCCGCCGGTAAGGATGGCGATGTCTTCCATCATGGCCTTGCGGCGGTCGCCGAAGCCGGGAGCCTTGACCGCGCAGATGTTCAGCACGCCGCGCAGACGGTTGACTACCAGGGTGGCGAGGGCTTCGCCTTCAATGTCTTCCGCGATTACCAGGAAGGGACGGCCGCTCTTGGCCACTTTTTCAAGCAGCGGAAGGAAGTCCTTCAGGTTGTTGATTTTCTTTTCGTGGATGAGGATGTAGGGGTTTTCCAGCACCGCTTCCATCGTTTCCGCGTTCGTCACGAAGTAGGGGGACAGGTATCCCTTGTCAAACTGCATGCCTTCCACCACGTCCAGCGTAGTTTCAATGCCCTTGGCTTCTTCCACGGTGATGGTGCCGTCCTTGCCCACCTTGTCCATGGCTTCCGCGATGATGTTGCCGATTTCAGCGTCCCAGTTGGCGGAGACGGTAGCGACCTGGGCCACTTCCTTGCTGGAGTCGACAGGCTTGCTGATCTTCTTGAGTTCTTCCACAACGGAATCCGCAGCCTTCATGATGCCCCTCTGGAGGGAGATGGGGTTGGCCCCGGCAGTAACGTTGCGCAGGCCTTCGCGGTAAATGCTTTCAGCCAGCACGGTAGCGGTAGTGGTGCCGTCGCCGGCCACGTCATTGGTTTTGGAAGATACTTCCCGGACAAGCTGGGCGCCCATGTTTTCAAACGGGTCTTCCAGTTCAATTTCTTTGGCCACGGTTACGCCGTCCTTGGTGATGAGGGGGGAACCGAATTTTTTGTCAATCACTACGTTGCGGCCGGCAGGGCCCAGCGTGCTCTTGACAGCCTTGGCAATCTGTTCCACGCCGCGGAGCAGAGCCTGGCGGGCGGTTTCGTCAAATTGGATTTGTTTAGCCATAATGTTAAATATTTAAAATGATGTTGAATGTGTGTGTAGTGCCATTTAGCCGATGATGGCCAGAATATCGTTTTCAGACAGGATAAGGTAGTCTTCCCCGTCCAGTTTGATTTCCGTGCCGCCGTACTTGGAAATAAGCACGCGGTCTCCGGGCTTCACGGTAAATTCAATCAGGGCGCCTTTTTCATCGCGTCCGCCGGTGCCTACGGAGATCACTTCGGCTTCCTGGGGTTTTTCCTTGGCGGTGTCCGGCAGGAACAGGCCGCCGGCCGTCTTGGTTTCAGCTTCAATGCGCTTGACCAGCACACGTTGTCCTAGGGGTTTGATGTTTGCCATAGTATGTTTTTTGATGTTGTTGTAGATGAGTAATACGGGATGTAATGTTCCGCCGGAGGGGGAATTGCTTCCCCCTCCGGCGGGAAGGGGGTTGCTTATTTATCGTCGTCCACGATTTCAGCGTCCACCACGCGGCCTTTCGCCTTGCGGGGACCGTCGGAAGGCTCTTCTTCGGCAGGGGCGCCCGGCATGGGGCCGGCTGCCCCGGCGGACTGCTGGGCGGCTTCCGCCGCCTTGTACAGGGCTTCCAGACGGGATTCCAGGTCTTCCTTGCCAGCCTTGATTGCCTTGACGTCCTTCTTGGAGACGGCTTCCTTGAGACGCGTTACCTTGTCTTCTATTTCACGCTTGAGGTCTGCGGGCAGCTTGTCCCCCATATCCTTAAGCTGGCGCTCCACGGAGAAGCAGAGGGAGTCAGCCTGGTTAATGATGTCAATTTCCTCAGCGCGTTTCTTGTCTTCTTCCGCGTGGGCTTCCGCATCGCGCTTGGCACGCTCAATTTCATCCTTGGAAAGGCCGCTGGAGCCCTGGATGGAAATTTTCTGCTCCTTGCCGGTGCCCTTGTCCTTAGCGGATACATGCAGAATGCCGTTGGCGTCAATGTCAAAGGTCACTTCAATCTGCGGCACGCCGCGCGGAGCGGGGGAAATGCCGTCCAGCTTGAAGTTGCCGAGGAGCTTGTTATCCTCAAACATCTTGCGTTCGCCCTGGCAAATGCGGATATCCACGGCGGGCTGGTTATCAGCGGCGGTGGAGAACACCTGGCTCTTGCGCACCGGAATGGTCGTGTTGCGTTCGATCATCGGAGTGGCGATGCCGCCCATCGTTTCAATGGACAAGGTCAGAGGAGTCACGTCCAGCAGAAGCACGTCATTCACGTCCCCCTGAAGCACGCCGCCCTGAATAGCGGCGCCCAGGGCCACCACTTCATCCGGGTTCACGCCCTTGTGGGGTTCCTTGCCGGCCAGCGTATGGGCCATTTCCTGCACGGCGGGCATGCGGGTCATGCCACCCACCAGCACCAGCTCGTCAATGTCCCCGGTTTTCAACCCGGACGCAGCAATGCAGTCCAGCACAGGCTTGCGGGTGCGGTCCAGAAGGTCTTCCGTGAGCTGTTCCAGCTTGGGGCGGCTCAGCGTCAGTTGGATATGCTTGGGACCGGAAGCGTCCGCCGTGATGAACGGCAGGCTGATGTCATAGCTCTGGGTGGAGGAAAGGGCGATCTTGGCCTTTTCCGCTTCTTCCTTGATGCGCTGAATGGCATCAGGCTGGTTGGAAAGATCCATGCCGGAGTCTTTCTTGAACTCGCCTATAATCCAGTTGATGATTGCGTTGTCCCAGTCATCGCCGCCTAAGTGGGTGTCACCGTCGGAAGCCTTCACCTCAAACACTCCGTCGCCGATTTCCAGCACGGAAATATCAAAGGTGCCGCCGCCGAGGTCATATACGGCAATGTTTTCATTGGACTTTTTGTCCAAGCCGTAGGCCAGGGCCGCCGCCGTCGGTTCATTGATAATGCGGCGCACTTTAAGGCCTGCGATTTCACCGGCGGCCTTGGTCGCGTTGCGCTGGGCGTCATTGAAATAGGCGGGGACGGTAATCACGGCCTCCGTAATCGTTTCGCCAAGTTTGGATTCCGCATCGGCTTTCAGCTTGGCCAGCACCATGGAAGCGATTTCCTGGGGGGAAAAGGTCTTCTTTTCACCGCCCACATCCACGCGGATGTAGGCATCTCCGTTGGGAGCTTCCACAATTTCGTACGGCACCTTTTTATCTTCTTCCGTCAGTTCACTGTACTTACGGCCGATGAGGCGCTTGGAGGAAAACACGGTGTTTTTCGGGTTGGTTACCGCCTGACGTTTGGCGGCCTGCCCCACGAGGCGTTCACCGCTTTTGGTGAAAGCAACAATGGAGGGAGTGGTGCGCGCACCTTCGCTGTTTTCAAGTACGGTACCCTGACCGCCTTCCATCACAGCCATGCACGAGTTGGTCGTGCCAAGGTCGATTCCTAATATTTTAGCCATATCGTTATTTTAGATTGTTTTGAATGGATTTCGTTGAGATTTGATTTCCTCATGACCTGAAGCATCATGCAGGCAAACTCATATTCTTGCCTCTTTTGTTGCAAATGGCATGCCAATCTGGCAAGGCATACTGAAAAATAAACGCAAATGTCATATTATAATCATATTACGCTGTTTTTCCTTTCATTCCTCTATTTTCCCGACAAAGGAAAACGGGACATAATGTCACACCAGAAAAGAGACAAAATGTCACACAAAGTCATTTTGTCCCACTTCCGGGGGAAACCGGATAAAGGCCGTTCCGTCATGAATCCCCCGTGCCGGGAGAAGTTTCCGCGTCCTCCATGGTTCCGCATTTGCCATATGCCAGGCGCTTCATAAAATCCTTGTAAAGCACCGTTTCCATACGGCCGTCGCCGTATTCCAGCACTGCGCTCATGGTTTCCACCCAGTCCCCGCAATTCAGATATCTCACCTTTCCCACCATGGTATCCGCCGGATGATGCACATGCCCGGCGATGATGCCGTCACACTGCCTCTTTACCGCCAGGCGTTGAAGCTGTTCCTCATATTTTCCGATAAAATTGACGGCGGATTTCACGCGGCCCTTGATGGCGCGGGAAACGGAATAATATTCCCTGCCCCGCCAGGCGCGGTATTTGTTGTAAAACCTGTTGACCATCAGCAAAACGTCATAACCCAGAGAGCCGAGCATCGCCAGCCACCGGTGATTGGTGGAAATGGCGTCAAAACCGTCTCCATGCACGCACAGGTAGCGTCTTCCATCCACAGCCTGGTGCACGTACTCCCTGGCAATTTTCAAACCGCCCAGATGAAAAGGCAGGAATTTTTCCAGAATATCATCGTGGTTTCCGCGCAGGTACAGGACTTCCACATCCTCCTGTTCCATCTTTTTCAACAAGGTGCGGACAAAGCGCGTATGCCTCCGCCGCCAGCGGCTGCCGCGGGACAAAGCCCAGGCATCCACAATATCCCCCACCAGCACAATTTTTCCAGCCCGGACATGTTTCAGAAACTTCCGGCATTCGTCCGCCTTGCAGTCTTTCGTTCCCAGATGAAGGTCCGACAAAAAAACCGTGCGGCATTCCAGCACGGCATCCCGCGGGGGGCGGGCGCAGCCGGTCCCGTTTTCCTCCCGGGCCACGGAAGCCAGCAGTTCTTCAAACCTGTCATGGATGGAATCCCAAGTTCTGGAATTCACCGTCCTGCGGGCCTGTTTCCCAAGCCTCCGGATCATCTCCCCGTCTTCCAGCAGACGGCGCATGGCGGAATAAAACCCCTCTTCATCCCCTTTCTCCGCCTGAAGGCCGTTGATGCCGTCCAGCACCACATCCGCGGAAGCGGCATACCGGTAGCTGACCGTAGCCAAACCACTGGCCATGCCTTCCAGCAAAACGTTCCCGAAAGTTTCCGTCTCACTGGCGAACAGCAAAACGTCCATGGCGGCATAATGGCGCGCCAGGTCTTCCCCACGGCGCATTCCGCAAAAAACGGCATCAGGAAACTCACTGCGCAGGCTGTTCATCATGGGGCCGTCCCCTACCACCACCATTTTCATGCCGCAATCCGGAAACTCCCTCTGCAAGCGCGTGTACAGCCCCAGGGCCGCCACCAGGTTCTTTTCCCGCGCCAGACGCCCCACGACGCCAAATACCACTTCATCCCGCCAGACGCCCCATGACTGGCGCAGGGAAGCATCCCTCCTGGCGGGATCAAACAGGACGGCATCCACTCCGCGCCCCATGACGGAAAGGCGTTCAAACCCCAGCCCTTCCAGCGTACGGCGCATTTCCTCCGTGGGAACCACTGTCATCCCTGCCCTGTTGTGGAGTTTGCGCAGGTAATTCACGGCGGCTGTTTCCAGTCTGGAGAAATGGTAATCCTTCATATACTGGTGGAAATTGGTATGGAATCCCATCACCACGGGAACCTCCAGCGTACGGGCGGCCTTCACGGCAGACGCTCCCATGGGGCTTTCCGTAGCCACGTATACCACATCCGGCCTTTTTTTCATCCATCTGGCGCGGAACCTGTCTGCAGAAGGCAGCCCTATCTTCACCTCATGGTACATGGGGAGGGGAAGGGACGGCATAGCCGTCTCCCCAGGGTTGAAAGAGCCGTTCCGTTCAGAAGCCCTCATCACATGCACCAGATGCCCGCGCATCCGGAGGCCGCCGACCAGACGCCCCAGCGTCAGGGCCACTCCATTTACATCAGGTTCATACGTGTCCGTTACCACATCAATTCTCATGTACCGGTACCATGAGCGGAATGGCTTCCTCAAACAAGATGCAGCCGGAAACGAAACCGTCACAAACATCCGGTTATGCCCGCAGCCCCGGCAGAATCAACAGCCGCTCCGGAGCAATTCCGCCACGGCCTTCCCGTTTTTCCCGTACGGGTACGTATCATGAGCCCTCTTTTTTCTATCAGGCCATCTTCCAAAACTGCGTATTGCTGCAAAAAAGAAACAGCCCGTTGAATATCAAACGCTCTCAATCCATGCGCGTTCATCTGCGCATTTCAAATCCGCAGTCAATCAAATTTTTTGAGAAAAAAGGACTCTCATCGTATAGAGAAAGAAAAAAATCACAACGCATCCTGAAAGAAACAATCCCCAATATTGATTTTATCCATTGATAATAAAATCAATAAGGAAGCACCAATTCCTTTTTTCGCTGACATGCGGATTTGAAATCCGCCACAATGCATGCATATGGGATACACAAAACGGAAATGAATGAATATTCAGAAAGACTTTTAATAAAAATAATAACGATTCCCATGTAAAAAAAACGGAAGAATGAGGCGGGACAACAGACGCGCCTTTCCGCCTTTTTCACTTCAGAAAAACAGGATGCATATTTTTAATATGCTGATAACAAAAAGATTAACCAACATTTTTCAACCTATTTTAAACACTGCGGATTAGGAATCCGAATGAAGTGTTCAAAGATGTTTCTGTGAAAAGCAAGTATATTACAATCAATAATTTATATTTTGTTCTAACAAATTTATTCTGTTGAGGGTTGTATCCGGGGAAATGATGGATGATTTTGGAGAAATGCATTTGGTATGAAAAACTGATATTGACGTCGGATTCCTAATCCGCTATTGAAGCACCACTTCCATCCCTGCCCTATCTATCCCATGAAATTGACCAATTGCTATCGCTACATGGCTGTGCTTTATACAGCTTCCTGCGGCGCCGCCTCGCCTCTTTACGGACCCTTGGAAACAGGTTTGCAGGAATCCCAGCTTCTGAATTCCCTGAAAACCTGCAAATCCCTGGAAGGGCCGGAAACAGACGCCTACCTGAGCCGTACAGGGCTGAACGGAGCCTACAAGACGAAAAAACCTATTGGAGGCCTTTTCTTCTCCCTGCATTTCGAGTACGGAAAGGATGGAGGTCTGAAAGCCGTTTCCTTTTACTCCACCACCAAAGCGGGTAAAGAGGAATACGATACGCGCCTGAAATCCCTGTACAAGCGCATGCTGAACGGCCTGACGGGACTTTACGGCCCCCCCATGAACCTGCCGGACTGGATTGAGAAGGAATCTCTGCCAGCAGAGCGCGTTTTGTACATGCACATGTGGCGCCTCCAGCCGGGCTGCTTTCTGATGGCCGGGCTGGCCAATATGGGCGCTTCCGGCTACATTCCCGTTTTCCGAATATCCCCTCCTTCCGGCATGCCTCCCAAATCCAGGAAAGACAGGAACAAACTTAAATCCGAATGGGCGGCGATTCCCGAATTTTACGAATTCATCAAAGCGGAACGCTTCCTGGCCAATGCGGTATTCGCCATGTCCCATAAAAAATACCCGGACGCGCTGCAGCTCTTCCAAAAAGCGGCGGATCTGGGCAGCCCCAACGGATACTGGGGACTGGCCCACCTGTACAGGCTGGGACCCGACGGAGTGGAAAAAAACATGCGCCTGGCGGATGAATACACCAGAAAATCCGCCCTGTCGGGATTTGCGAGGGCTGCCATGAAATTCGGAAAAACGTGGGACCAATTCTGCAAGAGCCAGGACTTCACGGAAGCGGAAGCCAGGGAATGGCAAAACAGGAATCTTCGCGCCGCCAGAGCCGGCTACGCCTCCGAGCAATACAACATGGGAATCATCTGCCTGTACGGATTCGGCGTGGAAAAAAACCTGGAAACTGCCCGGGAATGGCTGGAAAAGGCAGCCTCCCAGGACCATGCACAGGCCAAAGCGGCATTAAAAGCGTTGCCCGATGCCGGGACAGGTAAAGACACTCCCTCCTGGAACCATCCCCCCGGAGCCCCACGGCCCCGCCCCGGCACCCCCTATGAACCCCCGGCCGGGCGGGGAGGCGGGTCCCCCCGCTCCCCTGCCACAAAACGCCAATCATGCAGCACCAGGAATCAGCAGATGCGGGGAAGCTGCATTCCTGAAGGCATCGTCAACACCCGCTCCACTCCAAGAAGTCCCGTCATCAGCAGGGGCGCCGTCCCCAATTCCTCCACCCGGCCTATGACGCAGGCTCCGGCAGATACGCCGCAGCCGCGCATCAGGGTCAGGGCCTCTTCCTCATGCTCCCGTGGGAGAACAGCCAGATAACGTCCCTCACAGGCCACTTGAAGAGGGTCCAGCCCCAACAGCCCGCACGCCGCCCTGACATCCTCACGCACGGGAATGGACATTTCATTCAGCTTCACTGTCAGGCCGGCAGATTCCGCAATCTCCGAAAGAGTGGCGGTCAATCCGCCGCGGGTCACGTCACGCAGGCAATGCACGGGAATGCCGGCACGAATGACGGCGGCCACGGATTCATGCAACGGAGCGGAATCACTTTCCAGGCCGTCTCCGAAAGACAGCCCAGCGCGCAGGCTCATAATCGTCATGCCGTGCCTCCCCAAATCCCCGCTGAGCAGCACGGAATCCCCCGGACGAACGGAAGAAGGGCTGATCTCCAACCCATGGCGCACGATGCCAACCCCGGCAGTATTAATGTAAATGCCGTCCCCCTTTCCGCGCTCCACCACTTTTGTATCCCCCGTCACAATACGGACGCCCGCCGCACGGGCCGCGGCAGCCATATCTTGTGCCACGCGGGCCAGAACTTCCAGCGGAAGCCCTTCTTCCAGAATAAAGCCCGCCGTCAAATACAACGGCTCCGCGCCGCTCATGGCGAGATCATTCACCGTTCCGTGCACCGCCAGTGAACCGATGGAACCGCCGGGAAACTCCAAAGGCTGCACCACAAAGCTGTCCGTCGTCATCGCCAGCCTCCCCGGAGGAATCTCCAATACGGCGGCGTCATTCTGCACGCCTCCGGAAGGGCACCCGAAGGCGCTCAGAAACACGGAACGGATCAGCTCATTCATCAAACGGCCTCCGCCGCCATGAGCCATCTGGATACGGTCGGAAACAGGCTCCGGAACAGGACACTCAAACATGGCATCAACTTCTTTTATAATGATAATAAGCGGCGCAAGCCCCTTCCCCGGACACCATGGGAGCCCCCAGCGGGGCCAGCGGCGTACAGGACGATCCGAAAAAAGGGCACTCTCCAGGACGAATCAGCCCCCTCAGCACCTGCCCGGCCAGGCATCCGGAAGCTTCATCTGCTCCCTGCCTCCCCTTTCCGCATTCAAAACGCAGAACGGCATCCATGTCATTCCACTCACGGCGCAGCCTCATGCCGCCGCCGGGAATCAGCCCCAGACCGCGCCAATGGCGGTCTTCCGGCTCAAAAACTTCATTCATTCTTTCCTGTGCCGCCCTGTTCCCACCGGGCTTCACATAACGTCCGTACGCATTCCGCACTGCATATTCCCCGGCTTCCAGCTGACGGACGCACATCAGAATGCCGCGGAGCAGGTCCGGAGCCTCAAACCCCGTCACCACCATGGGCGTCCGGTAACGGGTGGCCAAACGCCCGTAATCCATTTCCCCCGTGACGGCGCAGACATGGCCAGGGGCCAGGAAGGCGTCCGGCCTGCCCTCATCCTGCTCCATCAGCCATTCCAGAGCCGGGGGAACCTGCACATGGGCGCAGAGAACGGAAAAATTGGCATACCCCAGCGCGCGGGCCTGCTGCAGGGCAAGCGCCGTAGCCGGGGCCGTCGTCTCAAACCCTACGGCAAAAAACACCACTTCCGTATCAGGATGGGTTCCGGCATAAGCGACCGCTTCCAGCGGAGAATACATCAAAAGCACGTCTCCCCCCCTGGCCTTGGCGGAAAACAAATCCCCGCGGGATCCCGGCACCCGCATCATATCCCCGTAGCTGCACAAAACCACGCCGGGCCTCAGGCTCAATTCCACGGCCTGGTCAATCAACTCCACCGCCGTCACGCAGACCGGACAGCCGGGGCCGTGAATCAGGCGCAGGCCGGGAGGCAACAGCTCCTCCAGCCCCAGAGAGGCAATCGCATGCGTCTGGCCTCCGCATACCTCCATGACCGCCCACGGACGCGTCACAGCATGGCGCAATTCTTCAATCAGCTGCCGGACTTCCTCCTGCATAAATATTCATTAAATTCGGGAAACGCCCCCTTACAGCGGATCCGTTTTTTCCACAATTTCCCTCATTTCCCTGCGGGTTTGAAGAGCGGTTTCCTCGTCCAGCACGCTCAGGGCCATGCCCACGTGAACGATGACGTAATCCCCCGGCACGGCTTCCGGCACACAGGCCAGATTCACTTCACGGGTCACGCCGCCAAAATCCACCACCCCCAATCTGAACAAAGGGTCCGTCTCATTGACGCTCACAATCTTTCCGGGAACGGCCAAACACATATCCTATCCTTTCCATTGGCGTACGACCGCCGCAACCTGCCCCAGGGAAATTCCCCCGTCATTGCACGGCACCCGCTGGGGCAGAGCCAACTGGCACCTTCTAGACTGGGCCATTCCCGCCAGTCCTTCAAGCAAAAAGGCATTCTGAAAACATCCGCCGCCCAGCACCAGCCTATCCAGGCAGAAACGCTCCGCCACGTCAAAGACCAGATTCACCAGGCTCTCATGAAACTTGCGGGCGATGCAGCCGCGGGAAACGCCTTCCAACAAATCTTCATCCACAGACTTCATCAGCGGCCGCCAATCCAGTTCCAGCAATCCCTCTTCTTCATGCATGACCCATTCATACGCGTCCCCCGGCATTTTTTCCCCGGAAGCTTCCGCGGCCCATGATTCCAGCATCATGGCGGCATGGCCCTCACACCCCGCCGCACCGTCAAAACCGCACCAGAAAGCCACGGCATCAAACAACCGCCCCATGGACGAGGAGGACGGACAATGGATATTCCGGGCCATCATCGCCTCCAGAACCTCGCGTTTCCGCACAGGCATCCCCCTCTCCAGACGCTTATCAAGCCCGTCCGTACGCCACGGCCCCATCTGACGGGCCAGGGAACAGGCGCACCGGGAAGGTTCCCGAACCGCTTCGCCCCCACCGGGAAGAAGAAACGGCCTGAGGCGGGCCACCCTGCGCGGCTCACCCTCTTCCTCCAACACAAAAAATTCCCCTCCCCATACCGTTCCGTCCGTACCGAACCCCGTCCCGTCCCAAGCTATGCCCAAAGCGGGAAACGGCGTTTCATTTTCCACGGCGCAGGCCAGCACATGAGCCTGATGATGCTGCACAGGGACAACCGTTGCATTCCACTTCCGCGCCAGACGCCGGCCAAGGGCAAAAGTGGGGCCGTCCGGATGGGCGTCCACGGCAATTACCTGCGGAACGGCATCCAGGGTTCTGCCCAGCGCCTCCACCGTCCGCTCAAAAGCGTTCAGAGAAGCCGCACTGCTCAGGTCACCGAGATGCTGGCTCATGACAGCCACGCCCCTTTTCAGCCAGCAGATGGTATTCTTCAGTCCGGCCCCCAGGGCGAGCACGTCGGGAGCCGCCGCAGATGTGCGCCACACAGGCCGCGGGGCATATCCGCGAGCGCGGCGAACCATCATGGCCCTGCCGTCCGTAACGCGGACCACGGAATCGTCCACGGGCCGCACTACCGGACGGTCATGCACCAAAAACACATCCGCCACATGGCCCAGTTTCTCCAGCCCCTCCTCCACGGAGATGCACAGGGGCTCGCCGCTCAGGTTCCCGCTGGTCACCACCAGAGGCCTTCCCCACACATCCATCAGCAGCGCATGAAGAGGGGAAGACGGAAGCATTATCCCCACAAAACGGCTGAACATGCACACGGAAGGAGCCAGATCCACATCCTTCCTCCCCCGGGCCAGCACAATGGGGGCGGCCGGAGAAGCCAGCAGGCGCCTTTCCTCCTCCGACAGGCGGCACAGCCTCTCCGCCGCAGCCACATCCGGCACCATCACGGCAAAAGGCTTGGCGTCACGCTCCTTCAACCGCCGGAGACGCCTGACGGCAGCTTCCGAAGAAGCATCCGCCAGCAATTGAAAACCTCCTACGCCCAGCAGGGCCACGATCAAACCGTCCGCCAGCACCCATGCCGCCTGTGCCGCGGGGGTATCAAACCCATGGCCGAACCCCAGTCCTGAACCATCTGAAAACAGCACCTTCACGGAAGGGCCGCAGGACGGGCAGCCGATAGGCTGTGCGTGAAAACGCCTGTCCTCCACATCCTGGTATTCCCTCCGGCACTCCGGACACATTCGGAACCCCTTCATGCTGGTGCCCGCTCGGTCATACGGCATTGTCTCAATAATAGAATAGCGGGGACCGCAGTGCGTGCAGTTGGTAAACGGATAATGATACCGGCGGGAAAACGGGTCGCGCATTTCTTCCAGGCACTCCGGGCACGGAGCCAGATCCGGCAGCATCACCGGAACGCCTCCGGGGGTGGAATCGCTTTCCTCAATGCGGAATTCCTCAAAACCGGCAGGCTCGCATACGGTACGCTCCACTCCATAAACCCGGGCATGCTCCGGCAGGCCGTCCATCAGCGCGGTCCAGAAACGCTCCGGAGCGCCGGACTCCCCTTCCACATGAATCTCCACACCGGACTCCGTATTGCGCACAAACCCCTTCAATCCGTGCCGTACCGCCAAACGGTACACATGGGGACGGAAGCCGACCCCCTGAACCATGCCGGCTATCTCAAATTTCAATGCCGCGGCGGCCTGTTCAATGGTGGTGATGGCCATGATGCTGAATCGTGCCTTCCCGGGCGCGGCGCGCACGTTCCACAATCTCCTCGCACCAGGCCTCCATTCCTTCGCCGGTCTTGGAAGACACCTCCATCACGTGCGCATGATGAGCCACCTTGTTCAGGGCGGCCAGGGCGGCGTCACGGTTAAAATCCACGGCATCCGCCAGATCGGACTTGGTCACCAGGGCAACATCCGCAGAATGGAACATGGGAGGATATTTCAACGGCTTGTCCTCACCCTCCGTCACGGAAAGCAGCACCACGCGCACGCCTTCCCCCAGGTCATAGGAAGCCGGGCAAACCAGATTGCCCACATTTTCAATAATCAAAACGTCGAGATCATCCAGAGGCATTTTCTTCATGGCCTCCGCAATCATGCGGGCGTCCAGATGGCACATGGTGCCCGTTGTAATCTGCACTACGGGGATATCCGCTCGGCTCAGGCGTTCCGCATCATTATCCGTCGCCAAATCCCCTACGATAACCCCCATGCGCACACGGCCGCGGAGCATCTCCGCCGTCTTCTGCAACAGGGAAGTCTTTCCTGACCCCGGAGAAGAAAAAACATTGATAACCAAAAGGTTTTTTGCAGCAAAAAAACCTCTGTTGCGCTCTGCCAGCCGGTCATTGGCATCCAACACCGGAACATGGACGTCCATGCCGTGGCCGTGACTTTCATGGGAGAGCTCCCCCCCGCATCCACATTCTTTACACATAATCAATACTGATATTAGATTCCCAAAGAGAAAAAAAACTCATCCGTTTCACGTCATACTCCTATGAAATCAAACAAAACTGCCCCGGTTTTCTTTTTAGCGCGGGAGGAAAACATTTTTCTATAAAGGGAAAGATGCAATGCTCCATACGCAGAAAAACTTTTGGGAACACCTTCTTATCATTTCCCCTTGCTGTTCAATATTGTTGTTTGACATCCGTTTACAAATCCGCAGGCACTTAAACCCGCATGCCCCACAGCCCGCGCAAAAAATCCGGATCATTTAAAAAACACTAAAATCGCCAATAATTAATCCTTTTCCCATTTCCCTCACTTCATGTAAAACCGGAATAACCGTCCCCATCCTCCTACATAGGGTCATTCATCTGGTTTCCACCGAAATTCCTCATCATAAGCATGTGGACTTGCCAAGGCATAGGAATTCTGTAAACTGTTTCGTCCTCAGACAACATCCTTTTTTCCAGGTTATGCCAGACGCTCGCTTTCAACCACTTCCCGGATTCCGCGATTTTGCACCGGCGGACTGCGCCGTGCGCAACTATCTTTTCAACGCATGGAAGAAGGTGGCGCATCGTTACGGATTCCTGGAATGGGAGGGCCCGACTGTGGAAGCCACGGAGCTTTATCTTAAAAAGAGCGGAGGCGAGCTGCCCACCCAGCTCTTCCGCTTCACGGACCAGGGGGACCGGGACATCACCATCCGCCCGGAACTCACCGCCTCCCTGGGACGCATCGCAGCCGCCTACCAGCGCGAATACACCAAACCGCTCAAGTGGTTTGAAATCGGCTCATGCTTCCGTTATGAAAAACCCCAGAAAGGGCGTCTGCGCGAATTTTATCAATTCAATGCGGACATTCTGGGAGAAGCCTCCGCGTGGACGGATTCCGAACTGATAGCCCTGGCCATCGACTGCATGAGGGAACTGGGCTTTACGCAAAACGACTTCATTGTGCGCGTCTCTGACCGGGAAGCCTGGATCAGGTTTGCTTCGGAACACGGCGTGCAGGAACAGGATATTCCCGCTTTCCTCGGCATTGTGGACAAATTTGAACGTGACCGCCCGGAAGAATGCCAGCGCAAGCTGGACGCCTTTCATATCAACCGCGGCGATCTGGTGGCCTTCATTGAAAACCCGCCCGCCGGAGCGTCCGAACGCTATGACATCCTGATGAAAGACCTGACGGCCCGCGGGCTGGACGGCTATGTCAAGCTGGACTTATCCGTAGTGCGCGGACTGGCATACTACACCGGTCTGGTTTTTGAAATCTTTGACACACAGCGCAGCCTGCGCGCCGTAGCCGGCGGAGGACGTTACGACACGCTGGTAGGCGCCCTTTCCAACAACGCAGTGGACATGCCGGCAACCGGCTTTGCCATGGGGGATGCCGTCATCACCCACCTTATTGAACAGACGCCCCATGCCAGGGCGCTGAAAGATGCGGCGCTGGCCTCCGCAGGCTGCGACATCTTCATGGTTCAGGCATCTGAAAGCCGCCGCGCGGAAGTTCTTGCCATCGCCTCCGCCCTCCGGGACCAGGGATACAGTGTGGACCTTCCCCTCACGCTCACCAAAGTCAACGGACAGCTCCAGAAGGCCGTCAAATCCGGCGCCCGCGCGGCCTTGATCGTGGGAGATGAATTCCCGGTCATGGAACTTCGCGACCTGGGCGCGCGCACCTCATCCCCCGTCGCCATGGACGACCTGTTTGACGCCGTGGCTTCACTCACCGGAAGCAATTGACACCGTTCTTTCCTCTTCTTCCATTTTCAATAAAGATGAACTCATACCGCACTCATACCTGCAGCGAATTGCGCGCTGCGAACATCGGCAAGCCGACCACCCTCATCGGCTGGGTAGATTCCGTCCGGGACCATGGCGGCGTCATATTTATCGACTTGCGCGACCGCTCCGGCATCACGCAGGTAGTCTTTCACCCGGAAGTCAATCAGGATGTGGCGAAAGCCTCCCAGCAGCTCCGCTCCGAAGACATGATCCAGATTTCCGGCACCGTGGCCGCCCGCCTGAAAACGGATACGGTGGACACGACCAATGCGGACCTCCCCACCGGGGAAATCGAAGTCTCCGCAGACACCCTGAACGTCATCAACAAGGCTGACGTGCTCCCCTTCCAGCTGGATCGGGCCCTCTCCAACGAAGACCTGCGCCTCAAATACCGCTTTCTGGACCTGCGCCGCCCGGCCATGGCCCGCAACATGCAGATCCGCCACCGCGTCACCAAAGCCACGCGCGACTATCTGGACGAGCACGGCTTTCTGGAAATTGAAACGCCCATCCTCTCCAAATCCACGCCGGAAGGCGCACGGGACTTCCTGGTGCCCTCCCGCCTGGCGCCCGGCAAATTCTACGCGCTGCCCCAGGCCCCGCAGCAATACAAGCAGCTGCTCATGGTAGCCGGCATGGAACGCTATTTCCAAATTGCCCGCTGCTTCCGTGACGAAGACCTGCGCGCGGACCGCCAGCCGGAATTCACCCAGGTGGACATTGAAGCTTCCTTCATCACGCCGGAAGACATCTACAACCTGGTGGAAGGCCTGCTCAAACGCGTGTACAAGGAATCCCTGGGCGTGGACATTCCCACCCCCTTCCCCCGCATGACCTGGAAGGAAGCAATGGATCAGTACGGTTCCGACAAGCCGGAACGCCGCTTCGGCATGAAGCTGACGGACGTCTCCTCCATCTTTGAAAACAGCGGCTTCAAGGTATTCGCCTCCGCCGTAAGCAACGGCGGCGTGGTCAAGGCCATCAACGCCAAGGGATTCGGTTCCGCCTCCGTTGGCCAGATTGACGCCCTGACGAAAACTGCCGTGGAAGCCGGAGCCAAAGGCCTGGCCTACATCAAGGTGCGCGAGGAAGACTGGAGAAGCCCCATCTCCAAATTCCTTTCCGACGAAGAAAAGCAAAAACTCACGGAAGCCCTGGACATCGAAACAGGAGACCTCGTTCTCTTTGCCGCCGGCCCGTGGGAACCCTCCTGCGATATCCTGGGCCGCGTGCGCCTGCAATGCGCCGAATTCATGGAACTGCTCAAGGACAACAAGGAACGCGACTTTCTGTGGGTTATTGAATTCCCGCTGGTAGGCTGGGATGAGGAAGAGCAGCGCTGGGTCGCCATCCACCACCCCTTTACCCGCCCCGTCAAGGAAGACGAACAAAAACTGCTCAGCGGGGAACTCTCCGCAGACCTTCGCGCGCAGGCCTACGACGTGGTGCTCAACGGCACGGAGCTGGGAGGCGGCTCCATCCGCATCCATGAACGCGACCTGCAGTCCGCCATGTTCAAAGCGCTCGGCATCACGGAAGAACAGGCCCGCGAACAATTCGGCCACATTCTGGACGCTTTCAGCTTCGGCGCTCCGCCCCACGGCGGCCTTGCGCTGGGACTGGACCGCCTGGTCATGATGATTTGCAACGCGGAATCCATTCGCGAAGTCATCGCATTCCCGAAAAACAACCGGGGAGCGGATCTGATGAGCGACTCCCCCGCCGCCGCGGAAGACCGGCAACTGCGCGACATTCACATTCAGGTGAAACTGCCCGCTAAAAAATAGCCGGAATCTTCAAACAAAACCCCGGATGGCAATCATTCCATCCGGGGTTTTTTCATGCAGAAAAAACAGGGCTCCCTTTCCCAGCAGGCAGCACACCATTCCTCCCGGCCTTCTTCCCGCGCCTTCAACTCGCCCGGGATACGGCAACCTTCCCGTCGTCCATAACGGCCAAATAAACTCCGGACCGGGCATGCCGGATATTCGGCCCAATTTCCCAACCGGAATGTGGCGGCCTCCGAATAAAACCAGAATAAACCGGTATCTGAAACAATCCGTTTTCCTACCCTTTCAGCACACATTCATCCCGGGGCGCCGTGAAAGAGCCGGCACCGATTTCAATATTCAAAATCCGGCAGGGATGCTGGCGCTGTTCCGAGGCGCAATGCCGCATCCCCTGAATCAACACCCTCAAATCACCTGCCCGGTCATCTTTCCTCCACCCGGAAATGAGCAAACGAAGGCATTGAACCCTCCCATCTCCATTCGTCTGAAACCAGATAGCCATGGTTTCATCCGCAGCCATGCGGCAGCCCCTTCCGGCAAGCTTGAACATTCCGGAGTCCTCCGAACACTCCATGCTGTCCCAAACCACATCCTTGATACCGCATTCGGCTGAATTCCTGACGGCAATCTTTCCGCCGGGAAACCATCCCATATGAAACAGCAGGCATCGCATCAGATAGGCACGTCTTAAGGCGCAATCCTCCCGATGGGTGCCGAGACCAAGAGATTTTCTGGCGCCGCAGAACTTGCTTCCCCGGTCGATAGTCAGCCGGACCTTATAACTTCCGGATGTATTCTTCCGCAATTCGATTGATCTATAGATGGACATGCAAATATTCATACAATATCCAAAAACTATATATATAAAATCAAACGGGCCTAGAATAAAAATGTTAGAAAATTACACAACTTAATATAAAACAACATCATCAACAAAATACCTAAATAAAGAAAAATCAAAATATTTCACACCCAGGATACTCCTTCCATGAACGGCAATACCGGCCGTTCCCAGAAAAGCTATTCCCCTTTCTGACAAAAAATAATCCTAAGGCATGAAACACCGGCGCCGCATTCCCCTCTCCTTTTCAGGAACAACGCAGCTCCCTCCGGCAAAACGCTCAACCTGGGCAGTGGAACTTCATCTTCGGCACTACGAGGAATTTGGCATGGAATTCATTCAATAAAAACTCAACATCATTCCGTCCCCCCACCACCAAGCGCCAGCCCCGTTACAGGGAATAAACAGGAGGCAGAAAAACTTCCCAGGCCCCGCTTCAAAACTTCCGCTGTGTCATTTACCAGGGACAAGGGGAGCCGGTTCCTCCCCTTGCGGCATGCTACGCGAGAGAACTGTTTTCCTTTTCCCGGCTTCCCGCCCTTCTCCGCCAGCACCATACCAAATAAACCGCGGCAGCCCCTCCATTGAGCAGTCCTGCCATAAACAAGACCGGAGCGCCGCGGTTCCATTCCCAGGCAGCTCGTATATCCCCGCGGGCCATTTCCGCATACCCTCGCGTCATGCCGCACAACGGGCATTCACGATGCGGCACGGCAACAGAAGCCGCCAGAGAATTCATCCTGTCAGGGCTAATTGCCAGCGCCATGAGGGAGGGCGCCAGCAACAGGCAGGACAGAACAGCCCATACAGGCAGCCATACTTTCCTGACCACCCAGCTATCACGGCATGAACGCCATGAAGAGCGCCCGCCATTCATCGCCGATCTTCCTAAAAAGGTTCAGGAACTACAAATCCTGGGAGCCTGTTCCATCCGTGGGGGACATTCCATCCGCCTCCCCGGACTGCCTCAATGGCTCCCTGTTTTCCAGCTCCATCTGCCGAAGCTCCTTTTGAATTTCCAGAGCCTTCTTTTCCACATAATCCTGGTGCTGTTCCATGTAAGTCACGGTAGCGCTGGCCATCCATGCCTGGACAATTCCCGCAACGGCGGACAGGACCAACGCGATAATGGCAACAACAAGAGCCCCTTTGGGTGAACCTTTACTGACAGCCACAATGCTCATGATCAGAGCAATAATGGCAAGCAGCCCCGCAGGAATCAGAGTAATCCAGCCCAGGCACGGGAAAAAACCGATCAATGCCAATACCAGGGCGATAATGCCGAGAACAAGAGCGGCCGTGCAGGAAGGAGAACCGCTGCAGCAGGACGAAGGAGAAGAAGAATCAGAAGTATTCATCATAACGTTATTTTATAGGGTTCAGTGAAAATTCCTTTGGGAACCTTCATTCTTTCCCCTTACTGGAAGAAAACTTTCCTGTCAAGATGCAAGCTCTGCCATTCAGGACATCCGGATGTCATTCCGTTCCGCCAGGCATCAGATATCCTTCTTCCCCTTTTATGGCAGCATCAATGAGGATAACCCCATTTCCGGCAGACCCCGCATAAAAACAGGAACCGGCTCTAATGCGGAGAACCAAAAACAACTCCTGCGTTATTTCCCATGCAGCAGCTCCTTCAACGCCGTTCCCAGCCGCGTGACCTGTCCGGATTCATGCGCAGCCGTTACCGTAATGCGCAACCGGGCCGTTCCGCGGGGGACCGTAGGATAACGGATGGCAGGAGCCAGAAAGCCCTGTTCCAGCAGGGCATCCGCCGCAGCCAGGGCAGCATCGTTCTCTCCCACCACAACAGGGAAGATGGAAGAAACAGGCCTTCCCGGCATCCCCAGTGCGGCGGACAAACTATTTGCCAGCACGGAAACACGGCGGCGCAATTCCTTTCCCTCCCCGCTGCGGATCACTTCCACCGCGGCCAGGGCGGCAGCGGCCAAAGCGGGAGGAGGAGCCGTGGAATAAATCAGGGACCGGGCGGAATTAACCATGACATCCGCCCAGGCGCGGGAACAGGCCACATATCCACCACTTACCCCGGCAGCCTTGCTCAAAGTCCCCATTTGAAAATCTATCCGGGAGGAAACGCCCAGTTCTTCCGCCAGTCCGGCCCCGTGTTCTCCCAGCACGCCGAATCCGTGAGCTTCATCCACCAGCAGCAACGCGCCGAATTCATCCTTCAGACGCACAATTTCCCGAAGGGGGGCACGGTCTCCATCCATGCTGAAAACGGATTCGGTCACTACCAGAATCCCGCCGGAAGGATTCGCGTTCCGCAAATGCTGCAGTTTTTTTCTTAATGACTCCATATCGTTATGCAGAAACGTAGACAAACGCGCCCCGGACAAACGCGCCCCGTCAATCAGGCTGGCATGGGACAACTTATCCATCAGCACCGTATCCTCCCGGTCCGCAATAGAAGCAATCACTCCCAGGGAGGTAGCATAACCGGAGGAAAAACTGACCGCCGCTTCAGTCCCCTTCAAAGCGGCCAGGGCCTCTTCCAGACAGGAATGTTCCCGCCGCGTCCCCGTCACCAGGCGGGATGCCATGGCTCCGGCCCCTTCATCCCGCACCGCACGGGAAAAAGCCTCCGCCAGGGACGGATGGTGGGCCAGCCCCAGATAATCGTTGCTTGCCAGATTGACCACTTTCCGGCCATCCGCCAGACGGGCCATTCCTCCGGGCAGGCATTCCACATCCCGCAGGACGCGCAGCAGCCCCGCAGACTTCAACTCTGACAAAAACTGTTCAGGATTCTTCATAAGCGTTCACTATTCAACAATATTCAACCGTCCACAGCCAGACTCAGCACCACATTATGGCCGCCCATGGAAGCGGCGGATTTGACCAGCATCCGCCCCCCGGCCAACGGCAGCTCCTCCGCAGAACAGGCGCCGCCTTCCGGGAAGGTGGCCCAGGGAGGATTGGGAGGCAATACCCCCTCCCTGGCAAAGACCAGCATCAGGGCCAGTTCCAAAATTCCGCTGCCTCCAATGGCATGCCCCGTCCACGGCTTCATCATCCTCAAATCCGGCAGTCCGTCTTTAAAAACCCTTTTCAAAGCAGCCCGTTCGGACACGCTATTCCCCGCCGTGCCGCTGGCATGGGGACAAACGGTCAGAGGAACCGCTCCATCCCGACTTTTCAAAGCAGCCTCCAGCAGGGCGGCTATGCTCTTTCCGTCCTCCGGCATGCCCAGCGGGCTATAGGCATCGGAATTCACCAGATAATCCTTCACATAAATACCTGGAGCAGAAGACAATTCCAGGGCTATGGCCGCCCCTCCCTCGGAAATGCACATGCCGTCGGCCAGAGGGCCGTAGGGATCATTCAAACCATTGCGGGAAAGCATGCCGGAGGCCCAGTACGTCCCCAGCAGCTCCCGGCACAAAGGCAAATCCAGACCGATAGCCAGCGCTCTCTTAACAACTCCCTGCCGCATCAGCATGGCGGCCATGCCTACGGCATCCAGGCCGGCGGCACAGCCGCTCGCCAGCACGTGATAAGGCCCGCAAATTCCCAATTCGATGCTGACGCAGGAAGCAAGTTCGCTATGCAGGGAATTGGGAACGGCCAAAATTTTCATGGGCCGCCGTCCCGGCCACGGGCTCAGCCATCCGGAAGCATTCCCGCGGGAACTGCCCACAATCAGGGCGGCATCCCTCAATTCCTTCCTTCCCCATCCGGCGTCCTCCACGGCCTGGCGCGCCAACAGCAGCGCCAGCTGGGAAGCAGGGCCGTTCCTGCGGCTGCATAACAATTCCCTGTCTGGAATCCATCCGCTCAATACATCGCCCCAGGGATTACCTTCGCCCCACAATTCGCTCAACGGCTTCAACACTCTGCGCCCTTCCCTTACCCCGGCAAGATGGACTGCCGCCCCCATGCCGAAGCCGGAAGCCAGGCCCAGGCCGCATACCCGCGGTTCCGGGCTTCCAAGACTCTTACCCCCCGCCATCATGACGGCGGCCAGACTACCGCCCTGCCCGGAAAAACTCAAGCTTCCGATGCGTCAGGAACAACCTGAAAAGACCACCGCTGCAACCTTGCAATGGAAGCTTCTTTTATGGCAATCTGGCTTCATGACTATTCAGCCCGCCGTTTTTTTCTCTCTTCTATTGGCATCCCTTTCTCTTCCCTCCTTCTCCCTTACCCCGCCCAGTGAAAAATTCCGGGCGGCAGACTGGGCGGTGCTTCATTCATCCCGGAGCGACCAGCGGCATGTTTCCTCCCGGGGCATCGTCCAGACCATGCTGGAAAAACTGCGTCCGGCATGCGAATTTTCCCCGGATATGGCTCCGAAGGATTTCCCCGCCTGGCGGGAAAAAGTCCGGAAAGCCATGCAACAACTGATGAAATTCCCCCCCCAGGCGGATATCCCCGCCCCCGTTCTGGTAAAAACCGTGCCAAGAGAACACTACCGGGTGGAAAAATGGGAAGCCTATCCCTTCCCGGGAGCCGCCGTACCGTTCCTGGTGCTCCTGCCGAACAACGCTTCAGACAAAAATCCGGTTCCCGTGCTATTCTGCATTCCCGGGTCAGACCAGACCAAGGAAGAGCTGGCGGGGGAAACATCACCGGATCTGGACCAGCCTTCCGTACAGCAGCCGGGCAACAACGCCATGGCTTTCCATTATGTCAGGCAGGGATGGGCGGCCATTGTGGTAGACAATGCCGGAACGGGTGAAGAAGGAGACGCGGAACGCGCCGCAGGCCGTTCTTCACACGATTATGAAAACCTGGCCCGCTTCCTGCTGGAAATGGACTGGAGCTGGCTGGGCTACACCTCCTACGCGGACCAATGTATTCTGGATTGGGTGAAAACACGCCCCTGGGCGCAAAAAAACCATATTATCCTCAGCGGCTTCTCCCTGGGAACGGAACCCATGATGGTTCTGGGCAGCCTGAACCCGGATATCTTTGCCTTCGTGTATAACGACTTTCTGTGCCGCACGCTGGAACGCGCCAAAACCATGACCATGCCCAACGGCAGGGGCGTGCGTTCCGCTCCCAACTCCATCCGCCACCTCATTCCGGGCTTCTGGAAACAATTCGACTTCCCGGACATCGTGGCGGCTCTCGCTCCGCGCCCTGTCATTTGCACGGAAGGCGGCCTGGACAGGGACTTCCAGCTCATCTCCGCAGCCTACCGTATGGCCGGGGCGCCGGATCATTTCCAGTACCATCACCAGCCCCGGTTTGCGGACCCTGCCCAACGCTGGCACGGCAGCCAATTGCCCGCAGGTCTGGACAGGGACGCCTTTTTCCGTTTCGCCAATGTGGACCCGCGCAACCATTTCTTCAAAAAAGACCTGGTCATTCCCTGGCTTAAAACCCTCCTGGATAAAAGCGATAATAAAAACTAGCCTAGCTCCAGACAAAAACCGCCCGGAACCGCCGGAACAGGACATTCCCTCATCCTTAGGGATGCGAATCTATCCGGCGGCACATCTTCCGGAATGCATGCCCCAGCTTTCCGCAAAAGCCCGTCACCGCCCGGGCGCCCCTTTCCACGTTCATGAGCTTAAATAAATAACGCCGCACGGAGTCCACCAAGGCGCATCCGGCATAAACCACGGCGGCTATTGCCAACACGTTCACAACCATCAGGGCTGAGGAAGAAGACGCTGCCCACTCAAAGACATCCCACAAAAACCATTTTCCTATCAAAGCATTACAATGCAGCACATAAACGCTGAACGACGCTGCCGCCAGCCATGAAATACAGGAGACAGCCCTTCGGGATGAAAAATGCATCCGGGAAAAAATCAGCAACAGGGCAACCGCCGTCCCTACAATAAAAGGAGAATTATAGCGAATAAACATTCCACCGCCCTTGATCTGCCCAATCAGGTATGGAGACACCACGTTAAGAACCATCTTGAAAACCCAGGCAAAACATACGAATCCGGCATAAAACATCCATAACGGACGCGTTTTCATTTCCGTCAGCAAGCCATGCTTTTTAACATACATCCCCAGCATGTAAAGGATGCCCAGCCACCAGATGCTATACCCTTCTTCCACCGGGAACACATCCGTGTGAAGCAGGGTGGGAATAACGGAAAACAGCACGAAAACGGTAACCAGAAGATACTGGAACTGTAATTTGGTCAGCCTGTTCCCCAGGGCGTTAAGAAACGGAATGAAGAAAAACAGCCCCACATACGCCGTTACATACCAATACTGGCCGGATAAAACGGGAAAAAGGGAATGCAGAATATTGCTCAACTGAACCTCCTGGGGGAAAAACAACAGAGCCAGCAGCAAACTGCCCCATGTATAAAAAACAACCTGAAACCATAAGGAAACCACACGTTCATACCTGAACGTTCCGTCGCAGCACACATATCCTGTAATTAACGCATAACAATTCACACCGCAATAAGCGGCAATCTCCAGCAGCCACCCGACATTATAGGAAGCGGACCCATGGTTCTCCAAAGACAAAACATCAATGGAGGCCAAAAGATGAAGAATTAAAACCATCATCATGGCGACAATGCGCAAGGCATCTATTCCATAATTCCGGGACGGAGAAATATATTCCGGACAACCACAGGAAAAACGCTTTCCTTTCTCTTCATCATCAGCCAGCGGCAAACTCATGGAGAAACATTTCTACGGATTTATTATCCGCGTTCTCCCCTGCTGATGATATATTTCCAAGAAAATCATTTTTTTAATAAAAAAGATAGCCTGCTATGATTTTGAAAACAGGAAATCTTGAAAAACAAGGTTTTTCCGGTCTTTTGGAAAGTGTGTAAACATGGATAGATTCCTCTTTCCGTGTTTGGAATTCCATGTTTTCAACGGGAACCGGATGTCCCTGGTGTATCAAATTTTTTCTTAAATTATTCTTCTTCAATATTAAGGCTTGAACGCGGATAATAAATCCGCTGTCCATTATTAAACAATCCTGCTGTCCAGATCGAACACCTGGCCGGAAGCCGCCGTAAGAACATCCTGTAAAAACAGGATAAACGCCGCAGCCTGTTCCGGCGTATTCAACCGGTTCAAAACATGCCGGGACAAAGCCGCCTCTTTCACGCTATCCCGCAGCACGGCCGTCATCTCCGTCAGCATGAACCCCGGCAACACCAGATTCACGCGAATCCCATCCTTTCCCCATTCCCGCGCCAGGCTTTTCACCAGGCCCGCCAGAGCAGCTTTGGAAGCGGCATAAGCCGCCTGGGACGGAGCCGGACGGAGCGCCGCATAAGAACCGATCATCACCACCTGACCCTCCCTCTTCTCCCGCACCATGGCGGCGGCGGCGCATCGGCCGCACCAGGCGGCTCCCGTCACATTCACATTCATTACCTCGTCCCACTCCTCCTCCGTCTGCTTCAGGAACGGCCTGTCCCTAGTAATTCCGGCGGCGCAAACCGCCAAATCATACGCGGCATGGCAATCAAACCAGCGGCGTACGGCGGAACGGTCTCCCACATCCAGTGCGGCATGGCTGGGGGCATCCGTCTCCCATCCCGCAGCGGAAAAACATTCCACGATGGCCCGCGCCAAACCGCCGTGACCGCCGCTGATGAACACTCTCCGCATCAAAAAAGTTCCCTCAACGTTAAAACCTCACTTGGGGTCCACCCACCGCCCATACTCCTTGATCAGATCCACCAGCCGTTCCACAGCCTCCTCCTGGGGAATATTGAACTTCACAGGCGTGTGCTTCACATACAGGTTGATCTTGTTCGGCGCGCCGCCCACATAACCGAAATCCGCATCCGCCATCTCGCCGGGGCCATTCACAATACATCCCATCACGGCAATCTTCACCCCTTTCAGATGTTCCGTGGCTTTCCGGATGCGGGCCGTCGCCTCCTGGATATTGTACAGGGTACGCCCGCAGGACGGGCAGGAAACGTAATCCGCCCGCGTCAGCCTCGTTCCCGTAGCCTGCAAAATATTGAATCCCAGGAAAGAAGCCAAACGGGGGTCCGACTCGCCCTGAATCAGCACGGCGTCTCCAATCCCGTCGCACAGCAGGGAGCCGATATTGCGGGCAGCCGTCAGCGGCACGTCTTCCCCGGAAACGGAACCGGGCACCAGCGTATCCTTCAGCAGGATCAGGTGCCTGTCCTCAATACGGGCAGCCAGAAGGCGGAACGCATATACAGGCTCCATAGCCAGCCCGTTCTTCACAGTGACAATAGACGGTTCCGCCAGCTCCTTCAACGGCTCCAGATCGGCATCGCACCGGGGATCCACCTCAATGGCATCCAGCTGCCCCAGGGATAATTCAGGCATCATGTCCCCCATCGCCTCCCGTTCCGTCTGCAGGGCGTAAAACCCGGCATCAGGAACCGCCACGCGCACAGGCTGTTCCCAGCCCAGGCGCACGCCATAACACATCGCCAGCCCACCCTGCCTTTTGGAAAACTTCAGGGGATCATAGCTCAACTCCGGTTCAGGGAAGGAAACCGGGTCATCGGAACGCTCCGACGGCTGGAAAGGATTGGACAGGCGGTAAGCCACGGGCACCTCCCTCACAGCGTCCTCCGTCAGGGAAACGCGCAGGGTATCACCAATGCCGTCCGTCAGCAGGGAGCCGATGCCCACGGCGCTCTTGATGCGGCCGTCCTCTCCGCCCCCGGCTTCCGTCACCCCCAGATGAATGGGATAATTCCAATCCGGCCCCAGGGCGTTCATGCGCTCCACCAGCAATCGGTAAGCGGCCACCATCACCTTGACGTTGGAAGCCTTCATGGAAAACACCAGGGAATGGTAATCCAGGTCGCGGGCAATCTGGGCAAACTCAATCGCGCTCTCCACCATCCCCTCCGGCGTATCGCCAAAGCGGTTCAGAATGCGGTCGGACAGGGAGCCATGGTTGGAACCGATGCGCATCGCGCGGCCATGCTCTCGGCAAAACAGAACCAGGGGCGTAAATTCTTCCCTCAGGCGGTCCAGCTCCTCGCGGTATTCGGCGTCGGAATACTCCCGCACTTCAAACTTCTTCTTATCAACGAAATTGCCCGGATTAATACGAATCTTCTCCACCCATTTGGCAGCCTCCATCGCGGCATCCGGCTTGAAGTGGATATCGGCCACCAGAGGCACATGGCAGCCGGCAGCGCACAATTCCCGGGCAATATTCTCCAAATTGGCGGCATACGCCTTGGTCTGGGCGGTCAGGCGGATAATCTCGCACCCTGCCTCCGCCAGCTCCAAAGCCTCCTTCACGCAGGCATCCGTATCCCGCGTATCGGACGTCAGCATGGACTGGATCCGGATGGGATTGGAACCGCCCACCCCCACATTCCCCACCATGACTTCACGGGTTACGCGGCGCGTATATCGATAAGGACTCGGACAATAGGAAGACTGCATGAAACCACTCTACCGCGCCAGATTCCCCTGTCAACCATCCTTCAAAACGGAAAGCCTTTTCCCGCCAATCCGGCCACCGGCAAAAAGGAAACGGCTACGCCCCGCGGATATTGTTCCACGCCAGCATCCCCCCGCACTCAGTCCCTGGCCTATTTCCCTGCCTTCCGGGGATTCCTTCACAGCACGGACTGCACGATAAACAACACGATTGACCCCATATAAACAGCCGCCAGCACCACGGCGGCGCAGCACTGAAACAGCCTGTATCCGCAGGCCAGAACAATCCTCCTGAGCGAGGATTCCGGATGCCGCCGCGCCCACCATGCATACAGCAGGAAGACGGCGGCCGCGCCGGAGGAAAACAGCAGGGAACCTTTCAATAAAGGCGGATAATAATCAAACACCACCCGGTTTTGCCCTTTCAGAAGGCGCACCGCCATCAATTCCCCCACCTTTTCCACAGGCGCCTCCATCCCGTTCCGCCGGACTCTCCATCCCCGGTCATACACGACCGGCACCATGAGAGCCTCCCCTTCCCCGGCATTCAGCGCCACCTCCACATGGCCACCGCTTCCTTTCGCCTCCATTCCGTACTTATCCTGCTCTTTCCCCAGAACCGGAACATCCTGCTCCGGCGTACGCGCCGCAGCCGCCAGAAGGGGCGTCTCCACGGTCCGCAGCATCCTCCCCTCCACCACGGTTTCCCCGGCAACGGCCGCACGCTTCAATTCCAAAACCCCGTTATAGGTGCGGCTCGTTCCTCCGGATGTCTTCTGCGCCTCCGCCATGACGGGCACCGCACATCCATTGACACGGAGTTCCGCCGTATCCGTCTGCGGGAACCCGTACACCGCGCCGGGATATTCCGGAATGTCCGCGCGGTAAAAGGGGCCGCTCATCTCCGTCCTCACTGTTACGGCCTCATAAAGGGGGCCTTCCGCCGATGGGCAGAGCGCGGCGTGCAGGGCATTAAGATTGCTGAACACATCAGCGTTCCCATCCAGACGCAACCCCAGCGCGCCCTGGGGAACTACCAGCCCCCAGCGGGCACCCGGAAGCCTGTATAAATACAGGCCTTCCCGGGAAAGCACGCACTCCATTCCCTCCATGGACCGGGACGCCAGCACAAAACCATGGCCCAGCAGCAAATCGGAAAACAGAGTGCCTCCCTGGCCGTACGTGCGCGTGAATTCATCCCGGTACCCCAGGTTTTTCAGAAAACGGAAATGCCCGATGCTCGTCGTATGCCGGAAATTGCCAATGCCCGGGACAGGCCCCAGGCAATCCGCGTTTTCCACCATCAGGCGATCCCTGTCCTTCACGCGCAGCAAGCCTGAATACCCCTTCATGCCGCGCGCCAGCCATTCCGCATTGAGCGCCTGGACGGAGGCTTTCTCCTCCTCCCCCTGCTTCCAGAACGCGGCAGCCCCTATGGGCAGCCCCAGCATCATCACGGAAGCGATGGACCACGCCAGCCTTTTGCCCTCCACATGCCTCCAGCACAGCCATGCGCATGCAAAAAACAGCAAAGGCAGAAGACGCACCGCAAGATCCGCAGCCGTCATCTTCAGGACAAACAGGGAAAAGAAAAAAGCCGCTATGGGAAGCCCCAGGCTCCATCCCCACCCCCATGGCCGTCCTGCCGGCCCCGGAAGCCTGCCGCCGGACAAAATCCAGGCGCAGAACGACATTACCGCCAGATTGGGAATAAAACCGAACCGGACGGGAAAATCCACGTAGCTCCATAAATGGGCGGCGCGGTGGATGGGCTCGACAAACGCGGGCAAAACGGACGCCGTCAGAAGAAGGATAAACAAACGCCTCCCTCTGTCCGGCGCCGGGGACGCCTGCTTCCCGCAAGCCAAATAAACCGCCGCCAGAGCGGCAAATGACATCCCCGGCAGGCAGGCGTAAAGGCGTTCCAGGAATTTGGGAGGGTCAAACGGCCATGACAACTCAAAAAACGTGGGCGGCGTCATAAACAGGGAGCGCATGGAATCCCGGCTCATTTCCGCCATCGGCAGCCAGTAATAACAAGTGGCCAGCGTCACCGCCGCCGTGTACCAGAACACGCGGGCCAGGCGCACGCGGCGTTCCCGCGTCCCCTTCAGGGGCAGCGTAAAGGCCCACGCGAACAGCCAGCCGGTGACGACGGCCATGAACGCGCTGTACAGGGAGGTAGCCAGCAGGAAGAGGCCGGCGGCATACAGCCAGCCCCTTCCCCCGTTCACCAGCCGGTAAAGGCCCAGGGCAAACAGGGGGAACATGGCGGCATGGTCCAGGAACTGCATGAACCCGTACTTGGTCTGGAAAAAGCCCCCCACGGCATAACCCGCCGTCAGCAGCACGGTCCAGCATACGGGCAGGGAGGGAAACACGCGTCTCAGGAACCAGGAAGCCGTCACGCAGATGCAAGCCACATCCGCCAGCATCACCCAGACCATGTCCTTCAACAGGAAGGAATCCCCCATCGCCACGGCAATCCAGGTGGAGGGGATCAGCAGCTGATGCGGCAGCGTAGGGCTCACCCGGATTCCCGCGCCGCCATTGACATCATAAAAAAAAGCTCCGTCAAACGCTCCGGACATCAGGGCGGAGGCATAATACTTCAAGGTAGGATAAACCAGCTGCCCGTTATCCATATACTCCAGGAAGCGGCCTCCGAAAGGCCAGATCCCCCGTACCGCCAGAAAAAGGAACACCACCGCCAGGGAAAATGCAATGGACGCCAGGGACGTCAATACCGGACGGGAAGAAGCGGATTCCATGGCTCAATCAGCGGACAAACGGTTCAGCGGCCCGGATCAGCCGGAGGGCGCGGGCGCATTCCGCCACGTCATGGACACGGTGAATCTGCGCGCCGTGCAAATGCCCCCACACCGTCATCACGGCGGTGCTCAGCGGCGCGCGGCCCTGCTCCGCATCCCCCAGGACGGCGCCCAGCATGCGCTTGCGGGAAAGGCCCAGCAGCACCGGGCGTCCTGCCACCTGAAGCTTGTCCATGTTGGACAGCAGGGCCAGATTGTGTTCCGCCGTTTTGCCAAAGCCGATGCCGGGATCCCAGCATATCTGCTCCGGTTCCAGTCCCCGCCCCAGCAGAAAATCATAACGTTCCTCAAAATAACCGCGCACTTCCCGCACCACATCCCCATAAGAAGGAGCGTCCTGCATGGTTTCAGGCCGTCCCTGCATATGCATCGCCACCACGCCGCAGCGCGCCGCAGCACACAATTCCGCCATCCCCTCCTCCCGCAATCCGGAAATATCATTAATGACGTCCGCACCCGCTTCCAGCACAGCCGCCGCTACGGCGGCATGGCGCGTGTCCACGGAAATCACGGCATCCGTGCATGAACGGAGTTCCCGCACCACGGGCAGCACCCTGTCCAACTCCTCCTCCGCGGCAACCTCCGCGGCCCCCGGCCTGGTGGACTCCCCCCCTATGTCCAGAATAAGGGCTCCCTGCCGTTCAAGCTCTTTTGCATGGGAGACAGCGCGTTCCGTCGCATAAAAACGCCCTCCGTCGGAAAAGGAATCCGGAGTAACGTTCACAATTCCCATCAGCACGCCTCCGCGCGCCACATCCAATACGTCTCTCCTTACAAGCCAGTTCATCTAATTACGTTCTTGTCAAAGCCACTATACATCACTTTAATAAGTCAGAAACTCTTTTTTCACCATGAAAACAACGCCCCTGCTTCTCTTCATCCCCCTGCTCATGACGTCCGGAGCCCTGGCCGCCGGCCAGGACGATTTCAATGTTCAGACCGCTTCTTCCCGCATGGTCAAACATGAAGACGGTTCCCGCAGCTACTTTGAAAAAACAGGGGACGGCAAAGGGATGAAAAAAACCACTTACAACATCCGCAATGTCCTCGTTTCCGTAACCCTGTACAAAAGAGGGCCTTTTGGAGAGCTGCGCTCCTGCCTGATCTTTGACGGGCAGAAGAACGAACTCTTTTTCGTGCGTTACGGCTACGACGGCAACGCCAACCTGAGAGAAGAGCAAATGTTCGATTCCCGCACCAAGGAACTCGTGCGCCGCTTCCTTTACACTTATGACGCCATGGGCAACCGCAGCAAGCCCGTATGCATCACGCTGGTCAAGAGCACCAAGGACATTGAAACGCACGCCGTGCCCACCGCCCCGGAAAAAGACCCCTTTGCGGACGACTTTAAAAAGAAAAACAAGTAAGCTCCGGTCCTTAGGGGCTATTCCGATCCTCCCTTAAAAAACGGCCCCAGGGACATTCCCGGAACCGGGCCGCGGAAACATCGCCGCCGCCCGGCACCAATCCGGCGCAGCGTGTTCTGTTCAAAGAAGAGGCAGGAACAGTTTTCTAAAAGTCTTCCTATTCTCCATCGCGGGCTTCCAGCCTGTTCCGCCAGCGGCGGGCCACCCAGGGCCGCACCAGCCCGTAAAGCAGATAAATGGAAAAAATGACTGCGGGCATCACCCACGGGAATTTGAAAATGCAGATGACCGCCAGCACGATGAACACAATCGCGTACATCGTCCCCCGCGTGCGCATGTTGATATGCTTGAAGCTGGGATAGACCACCCGGCTCATCATCAGAATGGAGACTCCCGCCATTGCCAGCGCAATCACGTACTTGAAAACGCCCAGGTCCATGGCTCCGTCCGGCGCCCTGCCGGCCAGATACATCACCAGATACATGGTGGAGACCACGGCTCCCGCCGCCATCGGAACGGGCAGCCCCACAAAATCGCTGCTCTGGCCTTCCTTCCGGGGAGCGGCCGCCATGCAGTTAAACCGCGCCAGGCGCAACGCGGCGCACAGCAGGTACAAGATGCCGATGCCCCAGCCCACCTCCGGCGGGGACAGCTGGAACAGAACGGCCTTGGCCACCAGCAGCGCCGGAGCGATGCCGAAGGAGACAATATCCGCCAGTGAATCGAATTCCCGCCCGAAAGGGCCGTCCTGCCCACGCATGCGGGCAATGCGGCCGTCAAACAAGTCAAACAAACACGCCGCGAAGATTAAAAAAGTGGCATTCTGATAATAGGAAAAAGCAGCCACAGCGTCGCTGTCCGCCTGGTTGATTCCCTCAAAAATCGTCAGAATGGCGAAAAAACCGCACACCAGGTTCCCTGCCGTAAACAAATTAGGCAAAATGGGAATCTCAGGTTCGTCCGGGAAAATCTTCTTGTCCATGATTGGTGTCCGATAGGGCCCAGGTAAGGGGTTTATCCGTTAATAATATTGCGGGCGGCGGCAGCCAGGGCCTGAGGATCGGCATCCTGCGGAGCGGAACCGCGGGCCTGGTCCGCACGACCGCCTCCCTTGCCTCCGGCAAGAGCGGCAACCTCGCGGATCATATCTCCGGCGGACAATCCGTCCGCAATGGCATCTTTGCCACAATAAGCGCCCAGGAGCAAGGAAGAACTGTCCACGCACAACAGGAAGGCGGCGCCCGCATACTGGCGCTTTTTCAACCCGTTCAGCAGCTCCTGAAGCAATTCCCCGGCGCCCTCCGCCACCTGGATCAGGGAAGAGGGGGCATCGGAAAGCCACTCATTCAGCAGGGCGTCTGCCTTGGCGGCGGACTGCCCGGCGCGGGCTTTTTTAAGCTTCTTCTCCGCATCCAGAGCCGTCTGTTTGAAATGCTCCACGGAGGCGTCGAAACGCGCCAGGGAATCATTTACCGTCCGGATATCGGAAGCCCCCAGGGCCGTCAGCCCCGGCTTGCCTTCAATCGTGGGGACAGGCACCTGTTCCAGCCCCATGTCCGCCAACTCGTAATTGACTTCCTTGATCTTCTCCACCGCCTTGGCGATTTCCAGGCTCTTGGCAACAACATGCTGCCGTATCATTTCCAGAGCAGCGTCCCCAGTCATCGCCTCAATGCGGCGCACGCCGGAAGCGATGGCACCCTCGCTCTTAATCTTGAACAGGCCGATATTCTTCGTATTGGCAATATGAGTTCCGCCGCAGAATTCCATGGAAACCCCGTCCAGCCCATCCCTGCATCCGCCCACCTGGACCACGCGCACCACATCCCCGTACTTGTCGCCGAAGAACTGGGCAATCGCGGCATTGCCCTTCACGTCCGCATAGGCGCGTTCCGTGCAGTGCACGGGAAGAGACTCCTCAATCCAGCCGTTCACTTTCTCTTCAATCAGGCGGAGCTGATCCGGAGAAACGGCGCTGCTGTTAAAGTCAAAGCGCAGCCGGTCTTCCGAAACAAAGGACCCCTGCTGGGCCGCATCCGGGCTGACCACCTGATGCAGGGCGCAGTGAAGAAGATGCGTGGCGGTGTGATGCGCCTCAATGCGGCGGCGGCGTTCCGCGTCAATGCTCAAATGCACGCGGTCGCCGGGCCTCACCTCCAGCCCGGGACGGGCCTCCACCACATGGGCTCGGGCATTCCCTATCTGCTGGACGGCCATCACATGGTAGCTTTCCCCGCCGATTTCAATCAAACCGGCATCGGATACCTGCCCGCCCATTTCCGCGTAAAACGGAGTCTTGTCCGTGATGATGAACAGGGAATCCCCCTGGCGGCTCACTTCCAGCACCGTAGCGGCGCATTCGTCCACATCGTATCCCGTAAATTCCGTCACGGCGTCCGTCTTCAAATCCAGGGCGCGCACCACCTCGCTCTTGCGGGCGGCCCGGGCGCGTTCCCGCTGTTCCTCCATCAGCCTGTTGAACCGCTCCATATCAATATCCAGGCCGCGTTCCTCCGCCAGCAGGGCGGTCAGGTCAATGGGGAACCCGTACGTATCATACAGCTTGAAGGCGAACTCGCCGCTCACCTTTCCGGCGGAAGCCGTTTCCGCGTCAAACAATTCCAGGCCGCGGTCCAGCGTCTCATTAAAACTGGCCTCTTCACGGTTTAAAACCTCCTTCACGGTAGCGGCGCGGGCGGCCAGTTCCGGGAACACCTGTCCGAAGGACTCCACCAGCGTATCCACCAGTTCCGCCAAAAACGGCTGGGTAAAGCCCAGGCGGCGCCCATAGCGCACGGCACGGCGCAGAATGCGGCGCAGCACGTAATTACGGCCATTGTTGCCCGGCAGAATGCCGTCCGCAATGGAAAAACTGAGCGTGCGCAGATGATCGGCAATCACGCGGAAGGCAATCGCCTCCTGAAGGGTCCCGTCCTCCGCATCCACCCTTTTGGAACCGGGCGCCGGATACACGTCCGCGTACTTCCGTCCGCTCAAAACTTCCAGGCGGTCAAACAGGGGGCGGAATACATCCGTGGCGTAATTGGACGGTTTGCGGGAAAAATCCTTGAATCCGTTCGTGCACTGCATGATGGAGCACGCGCGCTCAAACCCCATCCCGGTATCCACATGACATGCCGGAAGATTGCGCATGGAGCCGTCGCTCTCCGCATTGTATTGGATAAACACCAGGTTCCATATCTCTATGCACTGGTCGGAATCCTTGTTTACCAGGCTTCCCTTCGTATTCCCCTCCGGGGTCAGGTCCACGTGCAGCTCGGAACAGGGGCCGCAGGGGCCGGTTTCCCCCATCATCCAGAAATTATCCTTCACATTCCCGTGCACGATATGCACGTCCGGGTCCAGCCCTCGGGAACGGAACAGCTCAGCCCAGAAATCCCAGGCTTCCCGGTCAAACTCTCCGGGGTCGCCCTTGCTCTTGTCCGGCGCGTACACGGTGGCGTACAGGCGTTCCGCCGGAAATCCCCACCGCTCCACGACCAGCTCCCAGGCCCAGCGGATAGCTTCCTTCTTGAAATAATCCCCGAAGGACCAGTTCCCCAGCATTTCAAAAAACGTGTGGTGGTAGGAGTCATACCCCACATCCTCCAGGTCATTGTGCTTGCCGCCTGCGCGGATGCACTTCTGGGTATCCGTAGCGCGGGCGGGCGTCCACGGGGGAGTCCATACGCCCAGGAAATACGGGACAAACTGATTCATGCCGGCATTTGTAAACAACAAACCGGGGCTCTGGGGCATCAAAGAAGCGGAAGGCACGACCGTGTGCTGTTTTTCGCGGAAAAAGTCCAGAAAGCTTTGGCGTATCTCGGTGGCGGTCATCATAACAGATAATGGGAAAAGTAAAAGACGCCGGATTATGCCTGTTCTCCCTCCGTTAGTAAATCGCTAATTCCTTCTCCGTCATGCGGGCTCCATTTTTACTTGCAATAAATTATACACACGTATAAATAAAACTATGAAAAAGCTGGTTATCCTCCTGGTTCTCCTTGCGGCGGCAGGAACGGCCGCCTGGCTCATCTACCGGAAAACTCCGTCCGGGCCCGAGGACAAAGCCGTTCTTTACGGCAATGTGGACCTGCGCCAGGTGGATCTGGCTTTCCTCATCTCCGAACGTATTGACTCCGTGCTGGTGGACGAAGGGGACACGGTTGTTCCCGGCCAGAAGCTCGCCACGCTGGAAACGGTGCGGCTCCGGCAGGCCGCGGACGAAGCCCGGCAGATAGCGGAAGCCGCCCGCCAAAACTACCTGCGCGTTAAAAACGGCCCGCGCGCGGAAGAAATAGCCCAGGCGAGGGCAAACGTTCAGGCCGCGGAAGCTACGCTGAACAACGCCGGAATGCGCAGCAAAAGGCTGGAGGCGCTGGCTGAAACAAAATCCATCTCCCGCCAGGAGGCGGACGACGCCGTCGCCTCCCGGCAAGTGGCCGCCGCCAATCTGGATGTAGCCAGAAAACAGCTGGAACTGCTGCTGGCCGGTTCCCGTGAGGAAGACGTAGCCCAGGCGCTGGCCCAGTACAACCAGGCCAAAGCCAGCCTGACCATCAGGGAGCAGAACCTGAAAGACGCCGTGCTCTATGCCCCCGGCAACGGCGTGGTGCGCAACCGCATTCTGGAAAAGGGGGACATGGCCTCCCCGCAGAAACCCGTTTACAACATCTCCCTGAACCATACCAAATGGGTGCGGGCCTACCTCACGGAATCCCAGCTCGGCAAAGTAAAGCCCGGCTTTTCCGCCACCGTGCGCAATGACAGCTTCCCGGACACCGGCTTCAAAGGGACGGTGGGGTTTATCTCCTCCGTAGCGGAATTCACCCCTAAAAACGTGGAAACGCCAGATCTCAGAACGGCACTGGTCTATGAAGTGCGCATCATTGTGGACGATCCGGACAACCGGCTGCGCCTGGGAGCCCCCGCCACCGTCACCATCCCCCTGGACCAGAACGCCGGAACACAGACCCCGGAACAGCCCAGGCCATGACCACGGAATCCCAGCCCCTGATTGACTGCCGGAACGTCCGGAAAATATTTCCGGACTCCGCCGGAGTCCCCTTTGCGGCGGTGGACGACGTCTCCTTCCGCCTGTCCGCGGGGGAAATCGTAGGGCTGCTGGGGCCGGACGGAGCGGGAAAAACCACTCTGATCCGCCTCATCACGGGATTGATGAAACCGCATGGCGGGTCTATCTCCGTCCTGAATCTGGACTCCGTGAAAAAAAGCCGGTCCATCCAGGCCTCCATAGGCTACATGCCGCAGAAATTCGGGCTTTATGAAGACCTTACCGTCCGGGAAAATATGGAGCTTTACGCCCGCATGCACGGCGTTTACGGCCAGGACAGGGAAAAGCGCTTCCGCAGCCTGCTCGCCATGACCAGCCTGGAACGCTTCACCACGCGGCTTGCGGGAAAGCTCTCCGGCGGCATGAAGCAGAAGCTGGGCCTGTGCTGTTCCCTGGTCTCCTCCCCGCCCCTCATCCTGCTGGATGAACCCACCGTGGGCGTGGACCCGCTCTCCCGGCGGGAACTGTGGAGCATCCTGAAACAATTCTCCGGAGAGGAAGGCGTGGGGGTGCTGGTCAGCACCTCCTACATGGACGAATCGGCCTACTGCAACAGAACCCTCATCATGTATGAAGGGCGCCTGCTTATGGACGCCCCTCCCGCCGACGTCATCGCCCGGGCGGAAGGCATGTGCGTGACGGTGCGCACGCCGGAGGGGCTGCATGCGCGCCAATTCCAGAGCAGGCTGGCCGCCGTGCCCGGCATCATCAACGCCACCCCGCAGGGGAACACCGTCCGCATCATCGTTCCCCACGGCCACCCCGCACGGAAAAAGCTGGAGGAATACCACCCCGCCCCCGCGCAGCCGGACTTCTCTGACGGCTTCATGACCCTGCTTGCCGACCAAGTGGACCTCGCCCCGCAGGACATCCCCGCCCCTGCCGGAACGCCGGAACCGGAGCGGACGGAAAACGGCGGCACCGTCATCCGGGTAACGGACCTCGTCAGGAAATTCGGCAGTTTCATTGCCGTCAACCACGTCAGCTTCTCCGTCCGCAAAGGGCAGGTCTTCGGCCTTCTGGGCCCCAACGGAGCGGGGAAAAGCACCACTTTCCGCATGCTCTGCGGGCTGCTGCCCGCCAGCGGCGGCACGCTCAATGTGGCCGGGGCGGATCTGCGGACCGCCGCCGCCAGAGCGCGCAGGAAAGTTGGATACGTGGCCCAGAAATTTTCCATGTACGGCATGCTGACCACGCGTCAAAACCTGGAATTCTTCGCCGGAGCCTACGGCATGTCCGGAAAGGAGCGGCAGGAAGCCATCCGCTCCATGGAAGAAGAATTCCACCTGACTCCGTACATGAACGCCCCCGCCGCGCACCTGCCCGGCGGCTATAAGCAGCGCCTCAGCATGGCGTGCGCCCTGCTCCACTCCCCGGACATCCTTTTTCTGGACGAACCCACTTCCGGAGCGGACCCCCTGGCCCGGCGCGACTTCTGGCTGCGCATCAACGCCCTGGCGGAAAAAGGCGTCACCATCATCATCACGACGCACTTCCTGGGAGAAGCGGAATTTTGCGATAACATGCTCATCATGATGGATGGAACCACGCTGGCGGAAGGTTCCCCGGACGATATCCGCAAACACGCTCCCCCGCGTGAAGACGGAGCCCCCGCTTCTCTGGAAGACGCCTTCCTGGCCATCACGGAAGAACACATGAAAAAAGGAGGAGAAACATGACCGCCTCCCTCAAAAGAATAGGAGCCCTCATCGTCAAGGAACTCCACCAGGTGGTCCGGGACCCCGGCAATGTGGGCATTGCGGTCATCCTTCCGGCCGTGCTCCTGCTCCTCTTTGGCTACGGCATGAGCATGGACATCAAAAACGTGCGCATCGCGTACCTGGCCGTCCCCGCCTCCAGCCAGTCCACGGACCTGGAAACAAGGCTTACCCTTTCCAGATATTTCCAGACCACGCGCGTCTTCTCTACCCGGGAGGCTGAAGAAAAACTGCGCACCCATGAAGCGGACGCCTTCATCGCCCTGCAAAGCAACGCGCCGGACACGCTCCACAATGGAACCACGAAAGTCCAGATTGTCGTCAACGGAGTCAACGCCAACCAGGCCACCCTCATCCGCAACTACCTTCAGGCCGTCGTCGGCTCCTGGGCGTCTTCCCTGGGCGGGCGGACAGCCCCCGTGCTGGACGTGCAGACGCGCACCCGCTTCAATGAAGCCAACGACAGCCACTACTACCTGGTTCCCGGCGTCATCGTCACCATCATGACCATGATCGGGGCGCTCCTCACCTCCCTGGTCATGGCGCGGGAATATGAACGCGGCACGCTGGAAAGCCTCTTCGTCACGCCCGTGGGCAGCGGAGAAATCCTGACGGCCAAGGCAGCCACCAACTTCCTGCTGGGCATGGTCAGCCTGGCCATCTCCATGATTTTCGCCGCCTTCGTCTTCGGCATCCCCATCCGCGGCTCCCTCACGCTGCTGCTGGCGGTCTCCGCCTTGTTCCTGATTGTGGCTCTTGGGCTGGGGCTGGTCATCTCCACCGCCGCCAAAAACCAGTTCCTGGCCTGCCAGTTCGCCATCATGGGCACCTTCATGCCGGCGCTCATGCTCTCCGGCTTCCTGTATGACATCCTCAACATGCCCCCCGCCGTCCGGGCCATCACCTGCATCATCCCGGCCCGCTATTACGTCACCCTGCTCCAGACCCTCTTCCTGGCCGGGGATATCCCTTCCGTCATCATCCCCTGCTGCATCACGCTGGGCGTCTTTGCCGTGGCGCTCATGGGCATCGCCCGGCTGAAAGCCCCCAAATCCCTCGAATAACGCCATGGACTTTCTCGTCAGAATAGCCTCCCTCGTCAGAAAAGAACTGCTGGCCGTGCTCAGGGACAAAAAAAGCCGGCTGGCCCTCATCATCCCGCCCATCATCCAGATAGCCATCTTCGGTTATGCCGCCACCATGAACGTCACCCGCGTGCCGTACGCCGTGCTGGACAAGGACGGCGGAGAAGCGGCCTCTCAGTACATCGCGGACCTGGAAGGCACGGGCATCTTCCAGAGGCAGGCCACGGCGGCCACGGAAAAGGATATTGACCGCATGATCGACAACCGGGAAATCGTCGTGGGGCTCACCATCCCCCCGGACTTCTCCCGCAACATTCAGACGGGGAGGCCCGCCTCCCTCCAGCTCATTGCGGACGGGCGCAACACGAACACGGCGGCCATCGCCCTCAGCTACGGCCAGCAAATCGCCTCCGCCTACGGGGCGGCTCTGCTCTCCCAAAACGGCGTATCCTCCCCGGTGGAAATAGAATCCCGCGCATGGTTCAACCCCAACCTCATCACCCGCTGGTTCATCGTTCCCGGCCTCATTGCCGTGCTCGTGCTCATCAACTCCATCCTCTCCGGAGCTCTCTCCATCGCCCGCGAACGGGAGGAAGGCACCTTCGACCAGCTTCTCGTCGCCCCGTACACCCCCGGAGAAATCCTGCTCGGTAAAGGGACAGCCTCCGTCATCACCGGAATCATACAGGCCGTCTTCGTAGTGCTGGTAGCCATGTTCTGGTTCCGCATCCCCTTCCAAGGCTCCATCTGGCTGCTCTCCGCCGCCCTTCTGCTCTTCATCGTCACGGCGGCGGCCATCGGGCTGTGCATCTCCTCCTTTGCTCAATCCCTCCAGCAGGCCATTGTGGGAACCTTCCTGCTGCTGGTGCCCATGGTCATGCTCTCCGGCTTCGCCACGCCCATCTCCAGCATGCCGGAAATCTTTCAGAGCCTCACGCTGCTCAACCCCATGAGATACGGGCTGGAACTCATCCAGCGCATCTTTCTGGAAGGAGCCGGCTTCCTGGATCTCTGGCCCCTTTTCGCGGCCATCATGGCCGTTACCGTGGTGGCCGTCCTGGCTGCCGTCTTTTCTTTCCATCACAAAATTTCCTGACACCCCTTCCTTCTCTCCGGAATACCCGGAAACCTCCCTGCCCTGAATTTCCCCGTTTCATATTTTCATCATGCCAATCCCGTCACCGGCATAAAAATACTTGCATCCGGCCCGTTTTTTCTATTCTATTTCTCTCGTTCCTCGGGAACATGGGCTCGTCGTTCAATGGATAGGACATCGGTTTCCGGTACCGACGATGTAGGTTCGATTCCTACCGGGCCTACCACTTTTTTTTTTTGAAAGAAAGTGGTTACTCCCGGCAATAACAGGCCTTTTTCCTTTCTTGCAGCGTTGCAGAACAATAGCCGGGGCTAATCCGGTTACGGCATCCTCCGGGGAAGAATAGGCCCATGCATATGCACTCTCCCGGCTTCTCTCTCCCGTTCCGCCCGGACATCTTCCGGAAATACGCCGCCCTTCCGGGAAATAATAAAAAAACTCCCTTCCGTTAACCGCGGAAGGGAGCTGAATGGAAACAGGAATCCAAGTTTGCCGTTACTTGCGGCGGCGGCGCATCGCCAGGCCAGCCAGGCCCAGCAGGCTCAGGGAAGCCGCTGCGGGTTCCGGAACCACATAGGAAACGCTGTATCCGTTTCCATCCTTGGTAATCATATAAGAACCAACTTCGGCATTAGTCAAATCGTCCACAGCGGTGAGGGAATCAATGCCTGCAATGCCGCTGAGCATTTCCAAGGAAGTGTCCGTGCCGTCAAAAGACATATTGCTTCCCAGGGTAACCAGGTTCCTGGTCAGGATTTGATGACCGCTGGCAGTTACTCCGCTGGCGGTGCCTCCGTCAAGAGTCAGCGTAGCGGTCAGACTTGCTATCTTGGCATTGTATGAACTACCGTTGGAGGAAGTAAGGTTCATGATGCCCGTGGCTCCCAAATTGACGTAAAATCCTTCCCCACCCTGGCTCTTGGTATAAGCCAGGTTAAACGTGCCGTAGTTGTTCAACGTCGTGCGCTCACCATCGTTGCCGCCGTCATAACTGTTGAAGGTCAGCGTAGATGATTGATCAATATCAATAGAACAGCCGCCCTGGAATTTTTTTACGTTCCCTACAGTCAAATCCGCACCGTTTTGCAGGGCAAGCTTCAATGTCCAGCCTTCCAGCTGGGAAATGCTGCCGCTCGCGCCGGAAACGGAAATAAGAGACCATGCGTTGGAATTGGGCGTGCCGGGACCGGTTCCTGCCGACGGCCAGGAATCTGAACCGGTGATGGACCAGCTGGATTCTGTCTGCCAAAGCTCCTGGGTAATGCTCTCACCGCCGTTCCATACAAAATCGGCATGAGCCATTCCCGCCAGAGCAATGAGCGTAATGAGTGTCTTCTTCATTATCAGAGGAATATATAACAATAGTAATGACGGAATCATCTAACGGAAAGATGACCAGCATACTTGCCTCACAGAGGCTTGGGCTTCAATAACGGATTTTCAATCCGTTTCATGTGCCGGAGTGGATGGAGGGTTGCATGTGGCAGATGTCTTGCGGCATGGGGAAATTAATCTTTATTTTTAAAGTAACTTTTTTATATTAAAAATATTACATTTTGTTAAAATGTGATATTGGTGTCAAAATTGTTTCCAAAAAAACAACAGGAAATGCCCGCCACGGCAGGGAGTTTTTTTGGAGGAAAAATCATCCTGAAAACAGGGTTGAAATGATACTTAAATTATTTTTCCACAATATTTAGTATTGATTCCGGGTTGAAAATCCGCATGTTGCCGCCGCAGAGGGAAACCGCCGTCAAATAAAGAACATTCCAGAAATTATTCATCGCCGGAGAAAAACATCTGTCTTGCCTCCCGCCGCTTCCGCCATCAAGGGCATCACGCAATCCCCTGCCTGCAACTATCCCTCAACGGAAGGCCTGGCACTTATTCCTCCACAGAACACGGCTTTGCCACGCTTTTTCAAAACGCGCCAGATTCCCCAATACCCCAGCAGTTCACCTCTGACGGCGGCAGCCGCCGGAAAAGAGGCATCACCAGGAATTGCCGCATCTGGCGGGCCGTATCCGGACAAAACGGAAAATTCCCCGCCATAAGGATCATTTCTTTCCCTGTACTCCGGCCATTTTCCGGAACCTGTCCGCAAGCAGGAATCCGGTGGCCGCCCAAAGAAAGGAAATGGCGGCTCCGGCCAGCATGGCCCACGGAGAATGGGCCCCCAACACGTTAAAGTAGCTTTTCAGCCATGCGCTGACGGCGTCGCCGCCACGGTAAAGGACTGTATCAATAAAGCTCTTGGCTTTATATTTTTCTTCCGGGGACAATACGGAATTCAGCATTTCACGGCCGGGACGCACCATTCCGTATTCCCCGATGCGGCGTACCGCCATCACCACGGCCACGACGGCAAATACCGGAGCGAAAGCCATCCATACAAAACCCAGGGAAATAAGAACAGGAACAGCCGCCAGCAACGCCGCCAATCCGAATTTCCGAACAATGCGTCCCGCGAGAAATACCTGAAGCAGCATGGTACACCCCTGAACAACAACGTCCAGCACTCCGAATACCTGCGTCTGGCGCACCGGATCAGGAAAGGAAGACGCTACAACGCTCATCAGCTCAAAATACAGGAACGTATTGGTCCCGGCCAGCAGGATGATGAACAGCCCGATGCCCATCAGGAAGGGAGACCGGAATACGGCAGACGCCCCGGCAAACGGATTCCCTCCCAGAGGGCGTTCCCGGCAATCGGCCGGAAGACGAACTCCCGTTTCCGCATCTTCCGGGGAATTCCCGTCACACCAGCGGTGCAGGTACATTCCCGCCAGCATCGCCAGCGCCAGAAGAACAGCGGCGGCAAGGAACAACCACAGAAGGCCGGCCACTCCGGCAAGGGCGGCCGTCACCGCCGGCCCCGTCATGGCCCCAAGACTGCTTCCGCTGGCAATCAGGGCAAACAGGCGTTTCATCTGCCCCGGCTTCATGACGTCCGACAACACGCTCCACGCCACGGAAACGGTAAGCAGGTTAAATACGGACAGCCACACATAAAACGAACGGGCCGTCCAGATATTTCCCGGGCATGCCAGCACGAGCGCCGCGAAAACCGCCAGGTTAAGAATGAAAAAACCGTACGTCCACGGAAGAATGGCCTTTCTCCGCACCTTTGAGGAAACCCATCCAAATAAAAACTGGACTCCTATGGAAGCGGCGAAAGTAGCCGTAAAAAGCCACTGCAAACTCTGAACGCCTCCGGCAATGCCCATCGTTTCCCGGACCGGCCTCAACATGGAATAGGCCAGGAACAACAGGAAAAACAGGAGGATTCCCCCCACTGCGGCAGGCAATTCGCGGGTTTCCGCATGCAGCACCTTTTCCAGGCTCCGGCACAGGCGTTCCTTCATTCCGCTGGACATGTCCGGAATTTACCATGCCCGGAAGATTTTTTCACTTAAATCGTCCCGTTCCCCAAAAATCCGCCTTTCTTTCACCTCCCTGCCGGAGTTTCTCCTTCCAACTGGACTTGCAGGATAAGCCGGATTATGCTGGGGCATCCCATTCCCTCATGTTTCCCGCCTCATCAGGAATCATGAAGCGCTCCCATGAACCAGAGAAAAATCATCCATGTGGATATGGATGCCTTTTACGCATCCATAGAACAGCGGGACCATCCCGAATACCGCGGCAAGCCCATCGCCGTAGGCAGGCCGGAAATGCGCGGCGTGGTGGCGGCGGCCAGTTATGAGGCGCGCCGTTTCGGAGTGCGTTCCGCCATGCCTTCCATGAAAGCTCTCAAGCTTTGCCCCCATCTGATTTTCACCCGCAACCGCATGGATGTGTACAAGGCCGTCTCCGCGCAGATACACGCCATTTTCCACCGTTACACAGATCTGGTGGAACCCCTTTCCCTGGATGAAGCCTTTCTGGACGTCACGGAAAACAAGCCGGGCATTCCGCTGGCCGTCGACATTGCGAGGAGGATTAAGAAGGAAATCCGCCGGGAACTTCACCTGACGGCCTCCGCCGGCGTTTCCTACAATAAATTCCTGGCAAAAATCGCTTCCGATTACCGCAAGCCGGATGGGCTGTTCACAATCCATCCATCCCGGGCGGAAAAATTCATCGCGGCACTTCCCATTGAAGCTTTCTGGGGAGTCGGGCACGCCACCGCCGAACGCATGCGCGCCCTTTCCATCACCAACGGGGCGCAGCTCCGGGCACGGGACAAAGACTTCCTGGTAAGGCATTTCGGCAAGACAGGAGCCATCTTCTACAACTTCGCCCGCGGTGTGGACGACCGCCCTGTGGAACCTTCCCGCATGCGCAAATCCGTGGGTTGTGAAGAAACCTACCGGGAAAACGTCACCAGGGCGGAAGCGCTGGAACAACGCCTCCCCCTGCTGGCGGAAGAACTCGCGGGGCGGCTGGCCCGTTCCGGCTTCCGGGGAAACACCCTTACCCTGAAGGTTAAGTTCCCGGACTTTGTCCAGAAGACCCGCTGCGCGACCGTTCCGGAAATCCTGACGGAGAAAGAAGGCATCCTCCCCCTGGCCCGCACCCTGATGGAAGAACTGGATTCCGGGGACCGTACATTCCGCCTTCTGGGGCTGTCCGTCTCCCATCCCCAGGAAGAACAGCGGCAGGGCATTTGGGAACAGCTCTGGCTGGAGCTGGAGTATTAACTCTTCCACAGACTGCCATATTTTCAGGACTCTCCCCTTAAAAACGGCAATATCCACAAGATATTGTTTCAGGAATGAGCAAAACCCGCTCCAACCAGGTCATAAGCCATATGAATCAGGAAGAACGGAGACACTGGGCGTCATGGATAGGCATGATTGCGGAAGGCGTGGCTGGAGTCATGGCCGTGGATGGAGGGATTCCCGCCTCCCGGGACGTACCCGATCCCGGCCCTGCCCGTACGCGCCGCCCCCTCACGGAAACGGAAAAACGCATTATCGAACACCAGGGAACGGAACCGCCCTTTTCCGGGGAATTCGTCAGCTTATTTGAAACGGGCATCTATTCCTGCCGCAAATGCGGTGCTCCTCTGTTCCGGTCGGAAGACAAATTCGATGCCGGATGCGGCTGGCCCTGTTTTGATGATTCCCTGCCGGACGCCGTCACAAGCGTCCATGCGGGCTGCGGGCGGCGCACGGAAATCACATGCGCCCGCTGCGGAGGCCATCTGGGACACATTTTCAATGGAGAACGCCTGACTCCGAAGAATATGCGCTACTGCGTCAATTCCCTTTCCCTGGAATTCCGGGCAGCCCCTCTTCCGATAGCGGCGGATGCCCCCCGTTAAAGGGGCGCGGCAAGAAAAAATATCCGGCCGCCCTCCCACGCGCTGCCGGGCGCGGCCGCCGCAGCGGAATTTACCCAAAAATCCGTTCACGGCCCCGGAGTCTCAGCAGGCAACAGGAAATATCCTTGACCCGCAAAACCCTTGCCGACAGCAGGATACGCCTTTCAGCCCAACCTGTTTCCCCCGTGCCGGGAAACAGGGGGGATTAGCTTGACTTTCCCGCAATGTCGCCTATTCTGGTTCAAGCATTATTTGCAACCACTCACACTTATTATGACCGACCGCAGAATTGTTATCACCGGCATCGGAGTGATCAGCCCCCTGGGCAATGATCTCGCATCCACCTGGGAAGCCATGAAGGCTGGCCGCAGCGGCATTGACACCATCAAATCCATGGATGTTACCGGCTACTCCACGAAAATCGCCGGTGAAGTCAAAGATTTCGATCCCGCCCCGTACTTCAAGACGCCCAAGGACGCCCGCCGCGTGGACCGCTTCACGCACTTTGCCATGGGCGCTGCCGGAATGGCTCTCAAGGATTCCGGGCTGGATCTGGAAGCGGAGGACAAAACCCGCATCGGCGTCATGGTGGGCAGCGGCATCGGCGGCCTCGGCACGCTGGAAAGCCAGCATGCCACGCTTCTTTCCAAAGGGCCTGCCCGCGTGTCCCCCTTCATGATTCCGTACATGATCAGCAACATTGCCTCCGGTCTCATCTCCATGGAATACGGCCTCGGCGGTCCGAACATGTCCATCGTCACGGCCTGCGCCACCTCCAACCACAACATCGGGGAAGCCTGGCGCATCATGAAATTCGGGGATGCCGACGTCATGGTCTGCGGCGGGGCGGAAGCTACCATCCTGCCCACGGGCGTGGCCGGGTTCAGCAACATGAAAGCCCTCAGCTCCCGCAATGACGAGCCCCAGCGGGCCTCCCGCCCGTACGACGTGGACCGCGACGGCTTCGTCATGGGCGAAGGCGCCGGCGTTGTCATTCTGGAAACGCTGGAACACGCCCAGAAGCGCGGCGCAAAAATTTACGGGGAACTCGTCGGCTACGGCATCTCCGCGGACGCCTACCACCTTACCGCCCCGGACCCGGAAGGCCGCGGCGCTGCCCGCTGCATGAAGATGGCTCTGGAACACGCGGGAATGAAGCCGGAAGAAATCGACTACGTCAACACGCACGGCACCTCCACTCCGCTGGGCGACATCTGCGAAATCAAGGCCATCAAGGCCGTTTTCGGCGACCACGCTAAAAACGGACTGCTTATCAGCTCCACCAAATCCATGACCGGCCACCTCCTGGGCGCCGCGGGAGGCGTGGAACTGGCCGCCTGCCTGATGGCCATGCAGGACAACATCATCCCGCCCACCATCAATGTGGACAACCAGGATCCGGAATGCGACCTGGACTGCGTGCCCAATAAGGCCCGTGAAACCAGGGTGGACGCCGTCCTGAGCAATTCCTTCGGCTTCGGGGGGCATAACTCCTCCGTCATCGTGAAACGATTCGCCTGACCCTTTCAGGCCTCTCCTTTCCGGCGGAAGCGCTGATGTTTGCGGCCACCGCAGCCATCGCGCTTCCGCTTTTTTCATTTAAAAGCCATGCCCGCCAAAACGCACCAGGACATTCTGCTCATGCGCTGGGCCCTGTTCTCCGTAGCCGGGCTTATCCTGCTCGTGGCGCTCTATTCCCTGGGCCTTACTCCCATCTGGGCCCGGGAGCTGAAGGAAGCCATGGCCTCCGCCCCGTTTCTGCTTCCCCCGGACGCCCCCGCCCTTTCTCCCGGCACGGGATTCCTGCTGTGCATGGCGTTGACGCTGGCTCTTGTTTACGATTTGCTGCTCATCCGCGGCACGCTCCGCAAAACGGCCGTTCTGGCCGCTTTCCTCCTTCTTCTGGCCAGCTTTACCCCGGTGCTGGGGCTGTGGGGCCTTTTCTTCAATGCCATCCCATGCCTGCTCTCCGCAGGAAGCGCGGGCACGCTCGCCATCCTCTGGCCCCAAACGCCCCCCGCCCGGCGTCATTCCGAACCTCCTTCCGCTCATGAATAATCTGGACTATCCCATACCCGTGCTTGAACTGGTAACCGCCCTGAAACAGCTTCCGGGCATCGGCACCCGCGGCGCGGAACGCATGGCCCTGTGGATGCTCCAGGGGCACATGGGAGAAGCGGAGGCGATTGCCCGCACCATCGGCCAGGCGGCGGAACACGTCACGCCCTGCCCCGTCTGCGGCTTCTTCAGCACGGAAGGGGAACCCTGCGCCGCCTGCCGGGATGAAGAACGGGACAGCCGCCTCATCTGCGTGGTGGAACAGGCCACGGACGTCATCCCCATTGAACGCAGCAGCGCCTACCGCGGATTGTACCACTGCCTGGGCGGCAAGCTTTCCCCTCTGGATGATGTGGAGCCGGAAGACCTCAACATTCAATCCCTGGTGGAACGCGTCTCCCGGCAGCCTGATTGCGAAGTCATTCTGGCAACAGGCTCTGACGTGGAAGGGGAGGCAACGGCCACCTACCTCCACCATCTGCTCAAAGAAATGGATTGCAGGATATCCCGCCCTGCCCAGGGGCTGCCTGCCGGCTCCGGCCTCAGCCACGCGGACACGCTGACGCTGATGAAGGCTCTGGAAGGACGCACCCGGCTGTAAAGGAAAGCCCTTCCCGCATCAATCCCGGCACGGAAAAATTCCCGCCCATGCCCCCGTTCTTCACCGTCCGGAATCCCGGCATGGGAACGATTCCGTCTTTACAGCGGTTTTCCTGCACCGGGCGCGACACCTCTTTACCCCAATAACGAAGGGAAACATGTCCGCCTCATCCCGCCAGTCCGTCCACACGGGCGCGGTCAAAATCCGCCGGGCAAATCGTCACGTTCACCCGGTCGCCCGGTTTGAGCAGTTCCCTCAGGGAAGCGTTCTTTTTTTCTACAAAAGCCACGGCGGTTTTGCCATTCGGAAGGGTGGCGCGGAAAGCCGTATCCGCGATACGCTCCACAATAACGGCGACCGCCTGCACCATCTGGCAGGGATAAGGTTTCATATGAAAAAACGGGTTACCAATTCATTAATTCGTTCATCAGGTCATTCCCGGTTTTAAGCCCTTTTTCCGCAGCGTCCTGCAGCCGCGGCACAACCGGGACGGGTACTCCGTCCCCGGCGGGAATCCTGAACTTGCGGCCATTACGCTCCGCTCCATCCCCCGCTCCGTTTTCCCCGGTTCCCCTGTTCAGCAGCCGCGCCGCGACATCCGCCACCTCAGCCGCCTTGCCCATTCCTATTTCCGTCAGGCGGTTTCCCGCCGCCTTGATGAGCCGCGCGGACAAGTCCTCCGACGGATTGTCCAGCGTCCCGCCGATATTCACATTGGCCCACGCCAGATTGCCTCCCGCTCCCTGGCGGGAAACGGAAAACACATCGGAAAACCCCGGAAGAGCTTTCCACAGGCCGTCGGCCCGCAGCCCCACCTGCAGCCTTCCGGTCAGCGCCCCCCCTTTCCCGATTTCCAGCCAGCCTTCCACCCTCACCAGGTTTTCGCTTTCCACCAGAATATTGGAAATATGCCAGGCGGATTCCTGATAGGTGAACTGGGCGGACGCCTCGTGCAGGGGAAGATTCCGGAATCTGGAAGAACCGCAGAACAGGGCCAGCCTGTCCAGAACGGGAAGGCCGGTCAACATGCCGCCCTGCAACCTGGCGAGCCCGGCCACATGGGTTACGCCGTCCCGGCCGCCGCGCAGGTCTATCCCGCCGCTTACGCTGCCCTGGACATGCTTTTTCCAATGGTCTTCCAGGACGGAAGAGGCGGGGACGCCGTTCACCACCATATTCGCCGTCCAGGAGGAGGAAGAGCCGTCCCAGTCACCCTTGATGTCCAGATAACCGCCGGCAGCCGTAGTCAGGCGGCAGGACGGGACGTTCACCCTCCTGCTGGCATGGTTAAACTGCGCCGTGCCGGACATCAGGGAAAACTCCGGGCATCCCTTGAAAGGAAGGAGCAGCCTTCCCCCCTGCATTTCAAACCTGTACTGGCTGGAACCGGCGTCATAGGCGCTCTCCACGCGGGTCCCGTCCAAAACATACAGCTGGCCGACCTCCCCATAGGAAACGGACAGGGAATCAATGCTCCCCTTTTCCAGGCGGAACGTATCCGGCAGAATATTCTCTTCCGCCCAGCTCCTGGCCCCTTCCGGCTTTTCCCGGAAACGGAAAGGCACGGGAGCGAGCCGAAGCTTCAGCTCCGCAATATTGACGGAGGTAATGACGAACGCGCGCTTCAGCAGCTCCCAACGGCTGAATTCCGTCTCAATGTTCCTGGCCTGAAGGGAAGTCAAAAACTCATGCCCCTCCATCGTTACGCCGCCGCACCGGATGCCGGAACCGTCCCAGTCAAGAGGGTCTATCCTGGCGGTCTCCACATTCATATCATCAACAGCGGACTGTTCCAGCATGGCTAAAAAACCATCGCTCTTCAAATAGGCCCTGACGTACAGATAGGATCCCGCCACCACAGCCGCCGCCAGAACAAGCAACCCCAGCACGCCCCACAGCAGCAGCTTTTTCCAGACGCTGCCGGCACGGGGCTTTTTCCTGCGTATCCTCCTTATTCTGGGCATGACGCCAGCCTATATCAAATCCGGCTCCGGTCAAGCCTCCGGATTGCCGCAAACTGCGGGGAACGGGCATCCGCGCAGCAGGCCTTCCCCGCCTATCGCGGACCGTGGTACACCTTATGCCTTCCGGAAGCCATGGTGATGAAAATCAGGAACAGGGCATAAGCCGCCAGAAACCCCATGGGAATGACCGCTCCATGTTCCCCACGCCCCAGCGCTTCAATGGGCGCGGCCTGCTTCACCCAGATATTCTGCGCCAGCCAGGCCAGGAAAATCGCCAGCAGCAGCGTAGGCGTCACAAACTTCATGATGAAACGGTAAATTCTGGGAATGCGGATGACGGAACCGTCCTCCAGATCCTTCAACCCCCGGTCCACCCCCAGTTTCCAGGAAAACAGAATCATCATCACCATGGCGCTCACAAAGAAGCACAGCGTGCCCAGAAAGAAATCATAAGTATCCATCGCCAGCAGGTTGCCGCTGTACCAGGCAACGACAAACGTACCCGTAGCCGTAAAAAAGCCCTGCACCACCACAGCCATTTTGCGTTTCAGCCCCATGAATTCCTCAATAAAGGATAGGCCCACCTGCATCATGGAAATGGAGCTGGTCACCGCCGCCACCGTCAGAAGAAGGAAAAACAGGCTGCCGAATACCACGCTGGACCCCATTTTTGCAAAAGCCTGCGGAAGCACCATGAAACCCAGCGCGAAGGTCCCCTGCCCGGCGGCTCCGGCCACTCCCAGGAACGCCACGGCGGCGGGAACCGTCATCATGCCGGCAATGCCCACCTCGCACACTTCATTGGAGGCGGCGGCCGAAAAGCCGCTCAGCGCGATATCCTCCTTCTTTTTTACATAGCTGGCATACGTCAGAATCAGCCCCGTTCCTACGGAAAGGCTCAGGAAAACCTGTCCGGCAGCCGCAATCCAAAGCTCAATGTTTTTCAGGCCGTCCCACAGGGTCACCTCAGTCAGCCTCCGGGTTCCTCCGGACATTTCCACCTGCCGCACGGCTTCATCCATGGCTCCCGCCTGGGAGGCCGAGACCATGGAAACCGTCTTCCAGTCCCCGCTGTTCCGGTCCAGCTCCTCCACCAGCACCTTGCCGGGATTCCACATATACCCCAGCCCCTGTTCGATGCTGCGGTCCGGATAAGAAGGATCCGGCGTGCCAATGCACAAAATGCGCACCAGCAGCACCAGGGAAATCAGAAGCAGCAACGGCATGAACCAGCGCGAAAACATTTCGATGCCCCTGCTGATGCCCCGGTAAATAATCCCCAGGTTCAGAAGGATGACCCCGCTGACGATCCAGAGCAGCCCGTTGTCCGACAACAGGGCGCTCCCGTCGCCGTACATGCCCGTGAAACTGAAAAAAGTCTGCGCCGTCCCCTCCGCCGTGGCAAAAACCTCCGGGCAGGTGAGCATCTTCCAGAAATAGCCGCAGCACCACGCTTCCACCACCATGTAATAAAAGGCCACGGAAGAAGGCCCCAGAACCGCCAGCACGCCCAGGAACTTCCACAGCCTGGACCCTTTGGTCAGGTACCAGAACACGCCGGGGGCGCAATGGGCGCCCATCTGGCCGCCGCGCCGCCCGATGGACCACTCCGCCCACGCCACGGGCACGCCCACCAGAACCAGCATGAGGCCGTAAGCCACCATGAAGGCGCCCCCTCCGTATTGGGCAGCCAGCCCCGGAAAGCGCAGAAAATTTCCCAGCCCGACGGCACTGCCGGCCACAGCGAGAATCACGCCTATTTTTCCGGACCACTCGTCTTGTTGCGCCTTTGAGGATGACATGGAGGGAATACTGACAAAAAAAGCTTCATTTTCAAGAGAAAACAGGCTCTTTTGGAACGAACGGGATATCATTGCCGCTTGACTTTCGTCCGTTTTTTGGAATCATTCTTTTAGAACCAAACCAAAAAACAACCATGCTTCTCATAGGAAAACCGGCACCTCATTTCAGCGCTAACGCAGTAGTAAACGGTACCATCGTACCGGATTTCAGCCTTGACCAGTTTAAGGGCAAAAAGTACGTAATCCTGTTCTTCTACCCGAAGGATTTTACCTTCGTGTGTCCTACCGAGCTGATCGGCTTCCAGGAAGCCCTGGGCGAATTCGAAAAGCGTGACGTGGCCGTCGTCGGCTGCTCCACAGACAGCGAATTCTCCCACTGGGCCTGGGTCAACACCCCCCGCAGCCAGGGCGGCATTCAGGGCGTGACCTACCCCATCGTCTCCGACATCAACAAGACCATTTCCGCCGATTACGGCGTGCTGGCCGGGGACGAGGAAATTGACGAAGACGGCAATGTGGAAGTCAACGGAGAACTGATCGCCTACCGCGGCCTCTTCCTGATTGACAAAGACGGCATCGTCCGCCACCAGCTCATCAATGACTTCCCGCTGGGCCGCTCCATTGATGAAGCCATCCGCGTGGTTGACGCCCTCCAGCACTTCGAACTGTACGGGGAAGTCTGCCCCCTTGGCTGGCACAAGGGAGACGCGGCCATGACCCCGTCCCACGAAGGCGTGGCCTCCTACCTCAGCAAGTAAGCAGCCCCCCCGGCAATATTTCAAGGCCGCTCCCCTCTCCGGGGAACGGCCTTTTTTCATCCCCGCCTTCCCCTCTTCCCAACCAGGCGCCATATCCGGCCATGCATCCGCCGCCTTTCTTGCGCCGGAAACCGCTCCCCTTCTGCGGGATGAACCTGTGCGTCCGCCGTGCCTGAACACCGTGCCCTTTCCGCAGCCGGAGGAACTGTCATAAACCGGGGGGAATACGCGCGCGCCCCTTGAGCCGGGAAGAAGCGTCTGCTACATCCTTCATATGAATCTCATGGCAGACGCATCCTCCAGGGAAGATATCTGGACAAAAACCATGGACTTCCTGAACATGCCGGACTGGCTCAAGCTGGAAATGGTGCAGTCCGTGGGCGCCAAAATCCTGCATGTGGCGGTCTGGCTGGTAATCAGCTGGATACTCCTGAAACTGTTCTGCCAGGTGCTCCGGAAAATCACTGTGCTGAAAATGTCGCCCCAGGCCTCCCGCCTGACGGTAAAAATCGTCAAAAACGCCGGCTACATTATTATAGGCGTGGAGGCCTTTGCCCTGATGGGGTTCGATATCCTGACCCTGCTGGGAGCGGCCAGCATCATCGGCGTCGCCGTAGGCTTCGCCTCCCAGACTTCCCTGTCCAACATCATCAGCGGCCTCTTCCTGGTAGGGGAAAAGCAGATCAACCTGGGGGATATGATTGAAGTGAATGGAATCACCGGGAACGTGGACTCCATCAACCTGATGTCCGTCCAGCTCCGGCTGCCGAACAACACCATGGTGCGCATCCCCAATGAAATAATCATCAAGAATCCGGTCAGCAATATCACCCGTTTTTCCACGCGCCGGTGCGACCTGAGCCTGGGCGTGGACTATAACTGCGACATTGAGCATGTCGTGAACGTCCTCCGGGAAGTGGTCAAACAAAACAAATTCTGCCTGGATGACCCCGCGCCCCTCATCTCGTTTTCAGGGTTCCAGGACTCTTCCCTGGGCTTTACCGTAGGGGCCTGGTGCCGGAAAGACAATTTCCTGGACTGCCAGAAAACGCTCGCCCATGACATCAAGCGCCGCTTTGAGGAAGAAGGCATTTCCTTCCCCTTCCCCACCCGCAGCCTGGAGAGCAGAAGCCCCATCAAGGTGGAAATCTCCGGACCTCCGGAGAAAAATCAATAAGGAATCTCTTTTTGCTTTCTTTTTGCCCCGTGAAATTTCAATCTTGTCTGCGTAAAATCCGCATCTATGTCTGACACATCCGCACCAGCCTATCGAAGAATCCTTCTGAAACTCAGTGGGGAAGCCTTGCGCAGCCCCGGCAGCATGGACAACATTTCCCCGGAAATCGTCGCCCGCATTGCTGAAGAAATCGCTCAGGCGCACCGCGCCGGCGTCCAAATAGGCCTGGTCGTGGGCGGCGGCAATTTCTGGCGCGGGGCGAAAGCCAGCGTGCGCGGCATGGACCGCGCCACGGCGGATTACGTGGGCATGCTCGCCACCGTGATGAACGCCCTGGCCCTTCAAAGCGCGCTGGAACGCGCGGGGGTCCCCTGCGTGGTGCAATCCGCCATTGAAATGAAAAATGTCGCGGAATCCTTCATCCGCCTGAAGGCCCGCTCGTATCTGGACAACAATAAAATCGTCATCTTCGCCGCCGGCACCGGTAACCCGTTCTTTTCCACGGACACCACGGCTGCCCTGCGCGCCAGCGAAATCAATGCGGAAGTGGTCATGAAGGCCACCTCCGTGGACGGGGTGTATGATGCGGACCCCAAAAAAGTCTCCGGCGCCAAGCGATTCGACACCATCTCCTATCAGGAATGCCTGGAACGCCAGCTCAAAGTAATGGACTCCACGGCCTTCACCCTGTGCATGGACAACAAAAAGCCCATCATCGTATTCGACATGCATACGCCGGGCAACATCACGCGCGCGCTTCTCGGGGAACCGATCGGCACCACCATCAGCTGAACCCCGCATTCCTTTTCAACCCACCAAAAACACTTAGCACCCACCATCATCATGGACGCAGAAACATTATTATTGGAAACGGAGGAATCCATGCTCAAGGCCGTGGACTTCGCCAAACAGGAATTCTCCGGCGTACGCACGGGCAAGGCTTCCCCCGGCCTCGTGGAAAACCTGGACGTGCATGTCTCCAGCTACGGCTCCGTCATGAAACTGAAGGGCCTGGCCGTCATCAGCACGCCGGAACCCCGTCTCATCCTCATCCAGCCCTTTGATCCGAGCACCGTCCACGACATCGGCCGCGCCATCAATGAAAGCAAGCTGAACCTCAATCCCCTGGTGGAAGGCCGTTCCATCCGCCTGCCCATTCCCGCCCTCACGGAAGAACGCCGCAAAGACCTTGTGAAGCTTGTCAAATCCCATGCGGAAGAAGCCCGTGTGCGCGTGCGCGGCGCCCGGAAGGCCGCCATGGATTCCGCCAAAAAGCTCAAGGCGGAAAACATCGTTACGGAAGACGGCCAGCGCGATCTGGAAACGCAGATCCAGAAGCTGACGGACAAATACGTGAAGGAGATTGACGAACTGGTGGCCGTCAAGGAAAAGGATATCATGACCATTTAACCCATCCCCAACCATTTTACGACAATGACAGACAACGTAACCAACTTCCTCGCCTCCGGCATCGAAATCAAGGGAACCATCCGTTTCCAGAATGACATGCACATCGACGGCAAAATCGAAGGCGAAATCATCTCCGACAAGGGAAAAGTCACCATCGGTGAAACCGCCCAAATCAAGGGAGACATCACTGCCGGAGACGTCCGCATCTACGGCAACGTGGAAGGCAAGGTCACCTCTGACCGCTGCGAACTCAAGCAGCAGGCCCGTGTCGTCGGGGACATGAAGACACGCAGCCTCGCCATGGAGGAAGGCGCCCACCTGCTGGGCCGCACGGAAATCGGCTAAAAAACAGCCGCCTCTGTTCTTCCCTGGCGTGCCTGCCTTGTACGGGCCGCTTCTCCAAAAGCGTAAAAGCGCGCCGGGGTTTCTCAGGGGGCGGCGAAAATGAGGAACGGAAAAAAGGTACCGCACTTTTTTCCAAATACCGTTCCCGCTCCGGAAGCGGAATTGCTGGGAACCCCTGGGTCATCTCCCGTTCTTCAGGAAGCGGACGGATGCCGTTTTACACAAATACCATCCGGCAGAAAAACCGCTTCTTTCTTCTGTCCGAACCATCGCCGGATATCACGCAGGCGCATCGCCGCCTGCGTTTTTTATTGAGTCTCCACGCTCTCTCTCCGCCTCCGGCGAAACATCCGTCACCGGAGCAGGCGGAACTTGCCCCGGTGCGGAAAAGCCCCGCCGGGCAAGCTCTCCAACTCCCGTGAACACGGAAAAACGTTTCCCCGGCAGCCACAGGCACCTGTCTTCCGAAGCCATGCGGCAAAAAAAACTCTTCTGCCGCGAAACAGAAGATACGGGAATAAAAACGGAAAACGTCCCGGATTCTTGAAAGGCCGGCAGCCATTGCCGCGCCGGCACCGTTTCCGGAAATTTGCCTGGCCACGCAAAAAGCCGTCCCTATCCCCCGCCTCTTTATCTGGAGCTTTATATTTGGGGCTTTACAAAAAACGCGTAAAGAGCTACATTCTTTTTATCAAATATCAGACCATCAAATATCATACTTTATTCATCTCCGCCTATGAGCAAAGAGAGCGTCAATATCCACGTAAACAACTACTGCCAGCTGCGGGACAAACAATATGCCGTCTATACGGAATACGCCAGAAAACACGGGTTAACCACCAAAGAGCTGTTTATTCTGGATATCATCTATTTCGCTCAGGACGGCTGCACGCAGGCCGGGATTTGCGAACGCCTCTCCGCCACGAAGCAAACCGTCAGCGCCGCCATCAAAAAATTCTGGAAGCTGGGGTACCTTTCTTTTGAAGAATCCAAAACCGACCGGAGAATCAGGTTGATACGCTTCACCGCAGCCGGAAAGGAATACGTGGAACGCATCATCCCCCCTGCCGCGCAGGCGGAAAACGACGCCATGGCGGAATTGAGTGGAGAACAGCAAGCGGAATTGATTCGTTTAACCGACCTTTTTTCGGAACAAATGCGTCTGAAATTTCAATCCATCAACAAAAACACGCTATGATTATCAATACAGGAGGACGGAAAGACACCGTCCAGTATTACACCCGCTGGCTGCTGAAGAGGTTTGAAGAAGGCTATGTCCTTTCCCGCAATCCCCTGTTCCAACATAAGGTGACTCGTTATGAACTGACGCCGGACCAAGTGGACTGTGTTGTCTTCTGCTCTAAAAATTATGCCCCCATTCTTCCGCATATCAACAGCATCACCGAGCGCTTCCATACCTACTTCCACTATACGATTACGGCCTACGGAAAGGAAATAGAACCGGGTGTTCCCGGCATTGATGAAAGCATGGCCACGCTGACAAAACTTTCGGAAATTGTCGGAGCAAACCGCATCGCATGGCGGTATGACCCGGTATTGCTGACAAGTGAATATACCGTCAGAAGGCATCTGGAGACCTTTGAACGCATGGCGTCCTTCTTATCCGGCCACATCGACCGCTGCATTTTCAGCTTTGTGGAAATGTACAGGAAGCTGCAAACCAACATGCCGGAACTAATCCCCCTCACGGAAAAAGACAAGGAGGAGCTGGCGGCCGGGCTGGGAGCAATCGCGGCCAAATATAAAATCCCCATTCAAACCTGCGGAACCAATGGCGATTACACGCGTTACGGCATTTCATCCTCCGGCTGCATGACCCTGAACATTCTGGGACAGGCCAACGGCGTTCAATTCCGCAACCTGAAACATCAAGGAATGCGGCAGGGCTGCCATTGCATTGAGAGCCGGGACATAGGAGCGTATGACACCTGCCTTAACGGCTGCAAATACTGCTATGCAAATACGAACCGGCAAAAGGCCCGTGAAAATTACAAACTCCATGACCCGGACTCTCCGTTGCTGCTGGGGCATCTGCGCCCTTCCGATACCGTGCAGCAGGGAATGCAAAGGAGCTTTTTAAAACCATGAACGCTGATGCAATCAAAGTAAGGGAAATTCAGGTAAAGAGCATCCTGTCAACGTCAAATCTGCCTGTGACCGATTACTCGGTCAATCCTTACGTGGGCTGCCCCCACGCCTGTAAATACTGCTACGCCTCGTTCATGAAACGGTTCACCGGTCATCCGGAACCATGGGGAACCTTTCTGGACGTCAAATACTGGCCGGAAATACGCAACCCCGGGAAATACGCGGGAAAACAGCTGTTTATCGGTTCCGTGACCGACCCTTACGGACCTCAGGAAGAAATCTACAAAAGAACAAGGGCGCTCCTGGAACAGCTTCAAGGCAGCGGCGCGGAAATCAGTATAGCTACAAAATCCGATTTGGTGCTGCGGGACCTGGATTTGATAAAAACATTTCCCCATGCCCGCGTTTCCTGGTCCGTCAACACGCTTGACGAGCGCTTTCAGGCAGATATGGACATGGCGGTGAGCATCTCGCGGAGGCTGGCCGCCATGAAGGCCTTCCATGAGGCAGGAATCCGCACCACCTGCTTCATCTCCCCCATTTTTCCGGGCATTACGGATATTCCGGCGATTGTGGAGCAGGCTGAAGACAAATGCAACCTGATCTGGCTGGAAAACCTGAATCTGCGGGGCAGCTACAAATCCGTAATTCTGGAGTACATCAACAAACGCTATCCGCACCTGGTGCCCCTCTATCGGGAAATTTACCAGAAAGGCAGCCGCGGCTACTGGGAAGGACTGGACGCAGCAATACGGCAGCTGGCGGAAAAACGGGGGTTGCCGTACCTGCGCAATGACGATTCCATGCACCGGCCGTTCAACGAACCGCCGGTTATCGTGAATTACTTTTACCATGAGCAGATCAAACGTTCCGGCATGAAAAGAGGGGCGCTTCCGAATCCGCCGCCTCCCGCGGCGGCCTCCAGCCGTTGATGTCAAAAACGCCTGATAACCCTGCATGGACTCCCAACAGCAACGCAGCCGGCCGGCACAGAATGAGTAACGACACTTCCCGCTCCAATGACGCAGCCTTTTCCTATCCTCACACCTGGCAGTAGAATGCTGCCGCCTCCAATCCATACCTGATCCTCAATTTCTATTGGCAGTGCATAGGTGCGGAAAAATGTTCCCTTACCTTTTTTCCACCCCGTCACAAGGCGTTCCTGGGGCAAGACCGGATGCGAAGCCGTATAAATCTGAACATTGGACGCAATCAACACCTGGCTGCCAATGCGGATGGGCACATTATCCACCAAAGTGCAGTTCATGTTGATGACCACGTTGTTCCCTAAAAAGATGTTTTTCCCGTAGTCGCAATGAAAGGGCGTATCTATCATCACGTTATCCCCAATCCCACCCAGTAATTCCCGGAGAATTTCACTTCTTCTCCGCGTATCACTATATGCGGAAAAATAATATTCCCTTGTCAATTCCCTCGCCCGGGCGATTTGCCTTAGCGCATCGGGATGCGCCGTTTCCAAAAAATCTTCCGCTTCATCACACATGGCTTTCCTCCTGGCGGAAACTGTTTTCAACGACGCCCGGCAGAAGCTCATAAATGGAACAGCCCGCTTTTTTCTCAAAGAACGCCTTGAGCTGCAGAATTTTTTTCCACCGGTCCACCGTAAACGGATGCACTCCATACCGGAGTGTCACATCTACAAACCGTTTTTCCAAAAGGCAGAAACCTGTCGGCATGGCCAAAGCGTCACATAACTGGACCAGGCGGTCGTAGTCGTCATAGACCGCGTTCTCTACAAAATTTTTCATGAACAGGTAATCCTCCCCACTCACGTCAAACGTGCCGATGGAAGTATTGATATCCTGTATCATAAACGCATGGGAAATACAAATCTGCGCCGCCTTTTTCCAGCCTCTTGCCGCACAATAGCGGTACCCGTCTATCAAATGCTTTTCGGAACTTACTCCGGCATACCGTCCAATATCATGCAACAGCCCCAGGACATAAGCTTTTTCACCGGATAACCCTTTACAGTGCGAGGCTATATTTTTACAGGCTTCCGCCACATAGCGGGAATGTTCCGCCCAGCCCCCCGGGTTGGATTTATACGCTTCCCTGATTGCCCGTTCCGCAGTTTTCCTGTCCGGCTCCATCTCAGTCATGGCTGCCACTATAGCGCATCACCACTAAAATAAAAATCACGATTCCGCTACACCCCTCCCCCAGCCTTCAGATGATGTAACGCAAAAATATTCCTTTTTATTTAATCCTGCCTTTTTCCCGGACAGGGAAAAAGGAAATGATTTTCCGGGGAATTACTCCCCGGCAGGCGAACGCACGATGGACCAGGAACGCGGCTGGGCGGGATCCAGCACCTTCCTGATAAAGGCGTTCATCCGGGCCAGATCCATATTCCTGATAGCGTCCGTCTGCTGTTCAAACGCTTCCAGAGGCAGACCGAACAGGATATCCAGCGCCAGCATCTGGCACAAAGTTCCATTCGACTGCATGGCCAGCAGACGGGAAGACAGGGCGGCCGCCCTGGTGCGTTCCAGTTCCTCCTCCGTCATGCCCTGTTCATCAATCATCTCCAGTGTTTTTTCCAGCCTCCGCCCGGCTTCCTCCAATTGTTCCGGGGAGGTGCCCAGATAGAAGCAGATGCCTCCGGCATCCATGCCGATGAACAGGGAAGAACTGGCATAATAGGCCAGTCCGGCCTCCTCCCGGATATTGGTGAAAACGGGACCGGCCATATCACTGCACCAGGACTGGAACAGCAGAGCCTGGGCCATCTCCGGGGAAGCCACGTCCACGCCCGGCACCCCCACTACCAGCACGGCCTGCTGTTTATCCAGAACGGCCACTTCCCGGCCGGCCCGCAGCGCGGGCGTGGGAGTCAGGGCTGGAGGCGTTCCCGCCCTCATGCCTCCCAGATGTTTTTCCAGAAGAGGCAGGACCTCCTCCTTCCTGACATCTCCGGAAATGCAAATCACGGCGTTGGAAGCGCAGATAATGCGTTCATACTGTTTTTTGATGTCCTGAACCGTCAATGAAGACAGGCTTTCCGGCGTGCCGGAAGGGGAATTCCCATAGGAAACATGCCCGTAAGCCACCTTCCGCTCCTGCCGGAACGCCACGGAAAGAGGGTCTTCCATATCCTCCTCCGCATCCGCCACAAAAGATTCCTTTTCCCTCAGAAAGGCGTCTTCCGGGAAAGACGGATTCATGACCACATCCGCCATCAGCTCCAATCCGGCGTCCAGGTCTTCCGCCAGAACCTGACATCCCACGCTCAGGGAATTGTTACCGGTGGACGTGTTGATGGCTCCCCCGATGTCCTCCAGAAAACGGGCTATATCCGCCGCGGAACGGGTGGAGGTTCCTTTCAGCAGGCACTCGGACATCAGGTCCGTCACCCCGGCGTCATGCTCATTCTCCGCACGGCATCCAGCCTTGAACGCCATGCAGGCATAGGCCAGCGGCAGGCGATGGTCTTCACGGATCACCACCTTCATGCCGTTGCCAAGAACATGCTCGCTCAGGGCCGTTCCCGCAGAGGCGGAGGCCCTTTCTTCATCCCCGGCGTTGCTGCCCGGGGGGTCCAGGCTGACTTCCGTCACATTCGGGGAAGACAGCCAGGTGGAACAAACGCGGTGCAAATCTTCCGTAGTCACCCGTTCAATAGCTTCCTGCCATTCGGAAGACAGGTTCAAATTGCGCGAGCCGAACCAGTCCGCCCCCATTTCCGAGGCCACCCCGGAAGCGGAACTCCTGCGGCGCAGGCGACTGACCCGGGTCTGTTTGCAAACTCTCTTCAGGTCCTCCGTAAAATCCTCTTCCGCCAGATTGCGAAGCTCCTGAAGCACCAGGTCCCGCACCTTGTCGCGCTGGGCGCGGTCCACGTCCATGCTGATGGTAAACGCCCCTTCATCCGTCTCAGACTGGTTGGAATGCACCTCAATGCTGTACACCAGGCCCAGGCGGTCATGGAACTTTTCATAAAAACGGGCGGAACGTCCGCCTCCCAGAATGCTGGACAGAGCGGAAAGGGCTGGCGTATCCGGATGGGCGGAACAGGGCAGGCGCCAGGCAAGGTGCAGCTTGGAGTAAGGCACGGCAAACTCCTTCCGCACCCTGCGGGAACCGAACTGGTGAGGTTCATGGGGAATGGGTTCCCGGTTCAGGGGACGGGATTTCAGGTCTTCCACCAGCAATTCCAGATGGGAAAGAATCTCCGCGGCATCCACGTCCCCCGCGATGGAAAGAACCACGTTGTTCGGAACATAACGGCTGGCATGGTAATCCAGCACGTCCTGCCGCGTCAGGCAGTCAAAGGCGGCGCGCTCACCCAGAACGGGCCAGCGGCGGGGATGCTTGAGATACAGCGTCTGCATCAGAAGCTGGTAGGCCACGGAATCGGGATCATCCGCATACATGGCCATCTCCCGGCGCACGACCTCCTTCTCCCGCTCCATCTCGTCTTCCGGGAACGTGGGGAAAAATACAAGCTCCGTCAGAAGATTCAGGAAAATCTGCCAGGACTCCGCAGGGCCGTCTATATAGTACACGGTGCGGTTCACGCTGGTGTACGCATTCCAGTGGCCGCCGCGTTCCTGCACCTTGCGGGCCAGTTCCTGCCCGGAAAAATGCGCCGTTCCCTTAAACACCAGATGCTCCAGCAAATGGGAAAGTCCGCTCCCCTGCCAGTGCCCCTCATTCATGGACCCCGTGCCTACCCAGTACTGGAGGGACACTACGGGATGAGACTTGTCCTCCTTAATCAAAACCGTCAAACCATTTCCAAAACGGCGCGTCACAGGTTCCTTGGCTGAACTCATGTTCCCTACCGTGCCTCAAGAAGGCGCCCCATGCAAGCCGGCGCTCCGTACGTGCCCCCGGACTGTCAAACTTACCCCGGAGGCCAAAAGCGCGTCCTCATCAAAAAAAACCGCCCTAAAAAGAATCCTCTCCGCGCATTTTTTTGAACAAATATCACTCCCTGCCGCTCTATCTGTCGTAGAACGGCAGCTCTTCTGCCGCTGCATTACCAACACCACACAACCTCACATATCATTATATGAAAAAAATCCTCGCTGTAGCAGCCTTTGCTTTCGCCTTCAGTGTCAACGGTTACGCTCAGGAAGCCGCCGCTCCGGCGGAGTCCCCCGCCCCCGCTGCCCAGAAGTGCTGCAAGAAAGACAAAAAGTGCCCCAGGAAATGCGCCAAGGAAGGCAAATGCCCAGAAAAATGCGGCCAGCCTTGCAGCAAAGGGGAAAAGCCCTGCGACTGCCCCAAAAAGGGAGAAGCCCCCAAGGCCTGACCCAACGGACCGTTAAAATAAATAAGAACCCTTGCCGGAACCTTCCGGCAAGGGTTTTCTCCGCCGGAAGAGGGCAGCCGCGCTCCTTCCGTTGACTGCGAAATTACTTGATCTTAACCTTCAACCCATTTTATAAATCGTCATCATGAAAACAGCTTCCATTCTTACCATCGGCTGTGCAGCCATGGCGCTGTCCATTACTTCCTGCACCAACTTCGGTTCCCCGAACACCTATAACCTGAACGAAATCGGCGGAGCCCAGGAAACCTATACCGGCACGGTCACCAGCGTGGAAAACGTCAAGATCCAGGCCAATAACGCCAACACCGGCACCGGAATCGGCGCCGTGGCGGGCGGGTTGACCGGCGCCATGTTCGGGGGCGGCAACGCCAAATTCGCGACGGCGGCGGGCGGCGCCATTCTGGGCGGCATTGCCGGCAACCAGATTGACAAGGCCGTCAACAACACGACCGGGGAACGCATCACCGTGCGTCTGGACCAGAAGAGGAACGGCACCCGCAACTACACGGTCGTCCAGGTCGCCAGCAGGAACAACCCGATTCAGGTCGGGCAGCGCGTGCGCGTGATCATCGGCAACAACGGTTCCCGCGTGCTGGCCTATTAATTGGACATCCACTACTGACCAAGCTATATACCGGCATGATCTTCGGCACCTTACCCGGCGGCGCACCTGTAGAATTGTTTGAACTGTCTTCCGACAAGCTGACGGTACGCATCAGCAACTACGGGGGGCGCATCATCTCCGTCGTCAAGGACGGCATGGACATGATCGTAGGGCCCAAACGCTTTGAAGACATGCTGAAAGACACCTGTTATTGCGGTGCGATTTGCGGACGTGTCGCGAATCGCATCGCAAAAGGCAGGTTCTCCATTGACGGGGATTCCCGCACCGTGGCCGTCAACAACGGCCCCAACCACCTGCACGGCGGCATCCAGGGGTTCGACAGCAAAGTCTGGCAGGTGCAGGAAGCCGGGCGCAATACGCTGGTGCTGACCCTGCACTCCGCAGACGGTGAGGAAAATTACCCCGGCAACCTGGAAGTGGTAGCCACCTACACCGTGGTGGAAGAAACCCTTCATCTCCGCCTGGAAGCGTATGCGGACGCGGCCACAATCGTCAACCTCACCAACCACGCTTACTGGAACCTGTCCGGCAAACCCACCATTGATTCCATGACCCTGGAGATACGGGCCTCCGCCTATACTCCGGTGGACGCGACCAATATCCCCGACGGCCGTATTCTTCCCGTGGAAGGAACGGACTTTGACCTGCGGAAAGCAGCCCTGCTGGGGGAACGCAACTCCGCCGCCCACCCGGACACCGCCGCCGGACTGGACCACAACTACGTGCTGGATTCCGAACCGGGCGACAAAATCGCCGCCATCCTTCTTGATCCGGAATCCCGGCACCGCCTGATTGTGGCGACGGATGCTCCCGGCCTCCAGGTATATACCGGGGAATACCTGCCCCAGGCGCGCCAGGGAATAGCGCTGGAAGCCCAAGGCTTCCCCAATGCCGTCAATACCCCCCACTTCCCCAGCGTCATTCTGCGTCCCGGCCAATCCGCCACGCGCAGCATTACCTGGACTGTCAGATAGGCGGCATGCCTGAATCCCGTTTCCGAACAAAAAACGGCGCTTCAACAACGCCCGCTGCGGGCTTTCCTGTGCAGGCACGCGGCATCAGGAGGCCGCGTAAAGCCCTTCCGCCGCTACCTTTTGGAGCCCTTCCGCGATGCGTTCCAGGGAACGGCTCACAAAAACCAGATCCGCAACGGAAACCAGATTGTCCTGATATTGCTCAGGCAAGCAGGCAAATGCCTCCGTCAGGGACGCCGCATGCTCCGCCAAATCCTCCAGCGCAGGGACAAGCTCCGCCAGAGCCTCCCCGTCCCAGGAGGAAACAGCCTTATTCACAGCCCTGAACCGCTCCGCCATTTCCCGATAGACAGGATCCGCCAAGGCAGCCTCCCGGATGCGCGGGCGCTTATTCAGCCTGTTGGCCCTTTTGGCGATGGTCACGGCCTCATCACCAATCCGTTCATACATGGAGGACATGCGCAGGGAAGCCAGCACCACTTTGAGGTCGGAAGCCACCGGACTGAAAAAAGCCAGCAGATGCAGCCCTTCCCTGTCCACCGTCATTTCCAGCTCGTCCAATTCTTCGTCATCAGCAATAACCCGGTTGGCGGAAGACTCATTCTGCTGCAAAAGGCCGGCGGCGGCCAAATCAAGGGCGCTCTGCGCCTTATAGGCCATCTGGAGCAAATGCGTATTCAGGGAGGAAAGGGCGGCGTCAAACTCCCTCAGGGTGTGCGCGTCGTGATTCATGATTCGGAATATTGGCTTGATGATTGGATAAGGTTTTGCCGGCATGATAAAAAAGATGCTGCTTGCGCAGGCTGTTCTTTCTGGCGGCGCTGGCAGCCAGCCTTCGTCCAGAGCCGGGAACATGGGGAACACGCCCGGCTCCATTTTTGGAAATATTCTTTGGAAAAATCATAATCGTCTCTCTGTTAACTGAATCTTCCCGTAATGTAATCCTCCGTTTCTTTCAGGGAGGGATTGGAAAAAATCTTCTCCGTAGCATCAAATTCCACCAGCCTGCCCAACATGAAAAAACCGGTCAGGTCCGAAACGCGCGTGGCCTGCTGCATATTATGGGTAACCACAATGATGGTAAACTTGTCCTTGAGACGGTGCATCAACTCTTCCACCCTCACCGTCGCAATGGGGTCCAGGGCGGAACAGGGTTCGTCCATCAGCAGGATGCGCGGCTTCACGGCAATGGAACGGGCAATGCACAGCCGCTGCTGCTGGCCGCCGGAAAGACCATTGGCGGAAGCATGGAGACGGTCCTTTACCTCATCCCAAAGAGCGGCATGCCGCAGGCTTTCCTCCACAGCCTCGTCCAGAATGCCGCGTTTTTTTACCCCCGCCAGCTTCAATCCGTAGGCTACATTCTCATAAATGCTCATCGGGAAAGGGTTGGACTTCTGGAAAACCATGCCCACCTCCCGGCGCAGACGAATGGTATCCAGGGAAGGAGAAGTCACGTCCACCCCATCAATGCGGATGGAGCCTCCCGTAACGCGCGCCTCCGGAATACGGTCATTCATCCGGTTGATACAGCGCAGCAGCGTGGACTTCCCGCACCCGGAAGGGCCGATGAACGCTGTCACCCTGTTCCTAGGGACTTTCATGGTGACGTTGAACAGGGATTGCTTGCTCCCATAACAAAAATCCAGGGAATCCACCTCTACGGCGGTCTGGTCGGCTGCTGCTGGATGCGGAGTCATGTTCTTCTAATGGCGCGTCCTGCGCCTCTGGACGCATGGTATCCCAAAAACAGGGCTCCCTGGCTACTCCGGGTTTGTGACGATTTCTTAACCAGGATTCTCTTCCTCACCATGGGGGCGGGAGGGTATCACTACCCCGTCTTCCGCCATGAACGGCCCCGCCGGACGGAAACGGAAGACGCAACACACCAAAAAAGACGCCATGAAATTTGTCGCCAAAATCCTGACCATCGCCGCCGCCCTCAGCTCCCTGAGCATGGGCGCCAACCAAGTGACCGTTGACAGCAGCATCAAGCCGTATGCGCCCACCAGCGGCGTTTCCGGCAACCTGAACGCCGTCGGCTCCGATACGCTGAACAACCTGATGACCCTCTGGGCGGAAGGATTCAGCAAAAAATATCCCAGCGTCAAAGTCGGCGTTGAAGGCAAAGGCTCTTCCACTGCGCCGCCCGCCCTCACGGCAGGCACGGCCCAGCTCGCCCCCATGAGCCGCCAGATGAAGCGGGAGGAAATCGCCGCCTTTGAAGCCAAATACGGCTACAAGCCGACGGAAATCAAAGTGGCCCTGGACGCCGTGGCCTTCTTTGTCAACAAGAACAATCCCATCCAGGCCCTTACCCTGGCGCAGATCGACTCCATTTTCTCCTCCACTTTCAAGCGCGGCGGCTCCAACATCACCGACTGGGGCGATGCGGGAGTGCCCTCCATGAAAGGAAAAGCCATCTCCATCTACGGCAGAAACAGCGCCTCCGGCACGAACGGGTTCGTGAAGGAAATAGCCCTGAAAAAAGGGGATTATAAAAACTCCGTGAAGGAACAGCCCGGTTCCTCCGCCGTCGTGCAGGGCATCAGTTCCGACGAACAGGGAATCGGCTATTCCGGCATCGGATACGTCACCTCCGGCGTAAAAACCCTCTCCCTGGCGGAAAAAAGCGGAAAGGCGGCGGTACAGCCTTCCTACGATAACTGCATCAACGGAACATACCCGCTCTCCCGTTACCTGCTGATTTACGTCAACAAGAAACCGGGAGAACCCCTGGACACCCTGACCAGGGAATTCATCAAATTCATCGTATCCAAAGACGGCCAGGAAATCGTGACCAAGGACGGTTATTACCCGATTCCCGCCAAAGTCAGCGCAGAAGTGCTCAAGAGCATTGAATAAACACTCCCTTCCCGTGCCGTAAACACATGCCGGGGCAGGACTCCGGCCCGCCCGCCGGAGTCCTGCCCTCCAACTTCTCCTCTCTGCCGTCATGAGTTCCAATGCTCCCTCCCCCACACCTTCCAGAAAGCCCAAACCCGTTCCGGAACGCTTTCAGGTGGCAAAAACCACGCTGTGGTTTGACCGCATCATGACCAAAACCATCATCGGCGGAGGATTCACCGTCATTGTAGCCGTTTTCGGCATTCTTTTCTTCCTGCTGGCCGTTACGATTCCTCTCTTCCAGAGCGCGGACGTGGAAGAACGGCAGCACCCCGCGCCCTCCTCTCCGGTTCCGGGAACCTGGGGCCTGGACCCTTCCGGCACGCTTCCCTTTGTCTACGGCAACGGGAAAAACATCTTCTTCCTGGACAAAACTACCGGGAACCTGTCCTCCGTTCCCGTTTCCCTGCCGGACGGCGAAACCGTCTGCGCCCATTCCTATGACGCATCCCTTACCGCCTACCCCATCGCCACGGAATCCGGCAAGGTGGGCCTCATCCATGTTCATTCCGGACTCAACGTCCACGGCCGGACGAATGCCCACGGCCCGGACAAAGCCGGAGCGGAGGCCGGCCCTCTCTACCCCCTGACGGAAAACGGCTCCGTCCCCGGCAAAATATCCGGCATAGCCTATGCGGACGCGGGAGAACGGAAAATATTTACCGCAACCGTGGAGACGGAACAGGGCACGCGCCTCCTGCTGATGACGCTGGAAGAATCCCGCTCCCTGCTTCATGAGGGAGAACTGGCGCCTTCCGGATTCCATGACCTGACGGACCAGCTGGAAGGCCGCCCCACGGCCATGCTGCCCGGAGCCTCCGGAGACAGCCTCGTCATCGCTACGGACGCGGACAAACTTCTTTACTTCTCCTATGATGAAGATGGGGAAACATGGGTCAGACGCCAGATGATTCCGACCCCGCTGGGGAAAGGGGAAAAAATGACTTCCGTCAACTGGCTTTTCGGAGACATGTCCCTGGTCATAGGAGGCGACAGGGGAAGCCTTAAGATTTTCAGCCTTTATCCCCATTCCCGCCCGGACGGCACTTCCCTGCGCCTCTTCGGCCAGACCAGGCAATTCTCTCCCATGGACGGTCCGGTGCAGCATTACGCGGCATCCGGCATCAACCGTTCCTTCCTGGTCTCCACTCCGCGGGAACTCAGGCTCTGCTACGGAACCACGGCCGACATCCGCTGGAACAGCGGACCTCTGGAATTCGTTCCGGTCCAACTGGCCGCCAATACGGAATTCAACGCCGCCATTGCCGTGGACCCATCAGGAAACATCCATTTCTTCTCTCTGGAAGACAAACACCCGGAAGCCGGCGCCAAAGCCCTGGTCGGGAAAATATGGTATGAGGGGTACGATTCTCCCAAATGGCTCTGGCAATCCGTGGGCGGCACGGATGATTATGAATCCAAGCTGTCCCTGATGCCCCTGGTCTTCGGCACGCTGAAAGGCACCCTGTACGCCCTTGTCTTCGCCGTCCCGGTAGCGGTCACGGCCGCCATTTACACGGCCCACTTCATGGCCCCTGCCGTCAAACGGGTGGTAAAACCCGTCATGGAAATCATGGCCTCCCTTCCTTCCGTAGTACTGGGCTTCTTCGGCGCCCTTTACCTGGCCCCCAGAATGGAAGACAAAGTCCCCGCACTGCTCTGCATGGCCGTCCTCATTCCCGGCCTGGCGGCCCTCATCGCATGGTTCTGGACCACCCGGCCCGCAGCCTGGCGCAACAAATTCAGCCGCGGTGTGGAATACATCGTCATGACCCCCGTCATCCTGCTCTGCGCCTGGTTCTGCTGGGAATACCTGGGCTACTGGCTGGAACAGCCCCTCATCAGCCTCTGCCGCAGCGTCATGGGCCTGTGGGGAGACGGGGACTTCCAGGCCGCCAGTTTCGCAGACCTGTGGCGCAACGGCTTCGGCATGCCCTATGAACAGCGCAACTCCCTGGTGGTTGGATTCATCATGGGCTTTGCCGTCATCCCTGTCATCTTCACCATTTCCGAGGACGCCCTGAGCAACGTCCCCCCTTCCCTCATCGCCGCCTCGGAGGCTCTGGGGGCCAGCCGCTGGCAGATGGTCCGCACCGTTGTTCTTCCGGTGGCTTCCGCAGGCATTTTCTCCGCCCTGATGATAGGTCTGGGCCGAGCCGTGGGGGAAACCATGATCGTACTGATGGCCACGGGAAACACCCCCATCATGGACTGGAATATCTTCAACGGCATGCGCACCCTCTCCGCCAACATCGCCACGGAACTGCCGGAGGCGGCGCAGGACTCCACCCACTACCGGGTCCTCTTCCTGGGCGGCCTTATCCTCTTCTCCATGACATTCATTCTGAACACTCTGGCGGAAATAGTGCGCCAGCGTCTCCGCAAACGCTTCAACGTCGTGTGAACCATCCATCCCTTTCCCTCCCATCCATCCACCTTCCATGAAACAGGACTTCAGCCTTCCGCCCGCCCCCAAACGCCCCCTGGGGGAAGTCAATATCTGGCTCGCCTCCATCGGGCTCTCCCTGGGCCTCATCATGATTTTCGGCCTGCTGGGCATCATCGTCTTCAACGGTCTGGAGGCCTTCTGGCCCAAAACTATCCATGAACTGACGCTCGCCCCTTCTTCAAAAGAAGAACAACCGCTTGTCCTGTACGCCGGCATCACAAAGGACCAGACGCGCCACGTCCCCGCAGACCCCGCCCATCCCGGCTCCACAGCCAAAGACGTGCGGGAATACCAGCTTTTCACCGGCAGCAAGGAATCCTATGGACAATCCTACCGCTATGTGGACGCGCACAATGTCACTGCCTCCGCCACCCCCAAAGGCCTTCTGTGCCTGGAACGCATGGAGGGAGGGAAAGCCCTGGTCAAACCTCTGGAACTCAAGCTGGCCTCTGGAGAAACCATCCCCGCCGCCTCACCGGAATTCATGGAGGCTTTCCGCCGCGTGCTGGACCGGGAAACAGACCTGAGGGACAGGGTCAAAACCATTGACACCAGGGACATCGGCTCCGTCAATACCCGTCTGGCGGACGCCAGACGGGATATCAAGGCCATAGAACGTTCCTACGACATCCGGAAAGAAAATGGACAGCGTACGGCCGTCCCCAGGAAAAACCCCATTCTCACGGATATGGACGACCCGGCCGGTGAACTGGACCGGCTCCGCGCCAAAGAGGAACAGCTCAATGCCGAATACGCCCGGTACACCGCGGAAGCAGCCAGACTGAGGGCTCAACAGGGCCGAGACTCTCTTGTGTATGCCCTGGGAGACGGGGAAAAGAAAGAAATCCGCATGGATAAAATCGTTTACGGCTACCAGCCGAATGACCTGGGATTCTTCGGAAAATGCGGCATCTTCCTCCACAGCCTGTACCATTTCATCACGGATGATCCACGGGAGGCCAACACGGAGGGCGGCATCTTCCCCGCCATTTTCGGCACCTTCATCATGACTTTGCTCATGAGTGTGCTGGTCACGCCCGTGGGGGTCATCGGAGCCATCTACCTGAGGGAATACGCCAGACAGGGGACTCTGGTTCAGGCCGTGCGCATCTGCGTGAACAACCTGGCGGGCGTGCCTTCCATCGTCTTCGGCGTTTTCGGCCTCGGCTTCTTCGTTTACTATCTGGGAGGGAGCATCGACGAACTTTTCTACTGGAAAAAGCTGGCTGTGGACAACACGCCCACTTTCGGGACCTCCGGCATCCTGTGGGCATCCCTCACACTGGCCCTGATGACGCTGCCCGTAGTCATCGTCTCCACGGAGGAGGCACTCTCCGCCGTCCCCCGCGGGCTGCGGGAGGCGGCTCTGGCCTGCGGGGCCTCCAAATGGCAGATGATTAAACGCATCATCCTCCCCAGCGCCCTGCCGGGCGTCATGACCGGCCTCATTCTGGCCATGGCCCGTGGCGCCGGAGAGGTAGCCCCACTCATGGTCACGGGAGTGGTCAAGCTGGCCCCCTCCCTGCCCATTGACGGGGAAGGCCCCTTCATCCACCTGGAACGCAAATTCATGCATCTGGGCTTTCATATCTACGACGTGGGCTTCCAGTCTCCGGACTCGGACGCCGCCCAGCCCATGGTTTTCGCCACCACGCTGCTCCTCATCCTGCTGGTGGTGGTCATGAACCTCACGGCCATCCTCATCCGCAACCGCCTGCGCAAAAAATACGCGGCCTCCAGCTTCTAACCCCATTCTCCTTCACCATCCCATGACTGAACCAGCCTCCGCAGACGACGAGCCTATCATTGAAGTGGAAGACTTCTCCTTCTTTTACGGGAGCAAACAGGTTCTCTTCAACATCGGCATGACCTTTGAAACCAACCGGGTAACCGCCCTCATCGGGCCCTCCGGCTGCGGAAAATCCACGCTGCTCCGCAACATCAACCGCATGAACGACCTGGTCCCGGACGTGCGCCACCAGGGGGATATCCGCATTGACGGCACCAGCCTGTATGACCCGCGCGTGGAAGTCATCTCCCTGCGCAAGCGCGTAGGCATGGTCTTCCAGAAATACAACCCTTTCCCTAAAAGCATTTACGAAAACATCGTCTTTCCCCTCCGTGTGGCCGGCCGCAACAGGCGCGCGGAACTGGACGAAACCGTGGAACGAAGCCTGAAGGGAGCCGCCCTGTGGGATGAAGTGAAAGACAAGCTGCATGAAAGCGCCTACGGCCTTTCCGGCGGCCAGCAGCAGCGGCTGTGCATCGCGCGCGCCATTGCCAACCGCCCCCAAATCCTGCTGATGGATGAACCCTGCGCCGCCCTGGACCCTATCGCCACCTTAAAAATAGAGGACCTGATGGAAGACCTGAAAAAAGAACTCACCATTGTCATCGTCACCCATAACATGCAGCAGGCCACACGCATCGCGGACCGGACCGCCTTCATGTACATGGGCCGCCTGGTGGAATACGGGGAAACGTCCCAAATCTTCACCAATCCTACGGAAAAAGAAACGGAAGCCTACATTACGGGCCGTTTCAGCTAAAAGCCCATTCCAAACCATTCTCCTCATGACATCCCCCGGCAATCACATCCTCCCCCACTACGACGCGGCCCTGAACGCTATCCGCCTCCGCGTCAATGCCATCTGCGGAAGCCTGCTGAAATACATGGACATTCTGGAACGGGTCATTTCCGGCCCGGACAGCGACGGGGCCAACAGCATCATTGCGGACAGCGACCCGCTGCAGGAAGAAACCCGGCAGGTTCTCTCCCTCTGCTCCTCCGTACTCACCCAGTTCCATCCGCTGGGACGCGACCTGAGGCTCGTCATCACCTTCTCCCGATGCGGAGACAAGCTCCAGGAATGCATGGAGGAAATAACGGGTATCGCCAAGCATGCCAAGGCCTCCATCAGGCATCAGGAATCCCTCTCCCCGGATATTGTGCTCCCTCTGCTGGAAATGGCCGTATCCGAATTCAGAGACGCCGCCAGGTGTCTGGAAACGCAGGATGTGGACGCCGCCAGGGAAATACGCCTGCGCGACAAAAAACTGGACAAAGCCCATCGCAAAGCGCTGGCCCTTCTGGTCTCCCCCGAACGGGAGGACTCCTCTTCCCTCAACGTCAACCTTCTCTTCATTATCCGTTCTCTGGAACGGATAGGAGACATTGCCAAAACCATCGCCGCCACCGTCGTCTTCCTGAAGGAAGCCACGGACATCCGCCACGGAAGAGAAAGATAAAACAATTCCTGCCTGTACGGCGATTCCCTGTTGCCCATACAAAGATCATGATGAACAGCATGATCCGAATTTCGTGCGTCAGAGGCTTCCCCCATAAGTCCTAACGGCTCATCTTCTCAACAGCTGTGTTTTTGCACACCATCCTTCAAATAATCACAACTGCCAAATTATCAGCATACAGGCAATAAACATTCCAGGGATATGCGGCAAAGGATGGAATGGGGCAAAACAAACAGTTTTCCCAGCGCCACAATTACTCTCCGGGAAAAGGAATAATTCATAACGTCAACCGGAGAGACTCAATACAACTGCATGCTCCAGGAAGGCAAGGAAACAAGGCATCTGCCCCTCGCACGCATCCTTTCACCTTCACGGCCAATAGCTTGAAAACGGAGAAAACCGGCCTTTTACTCTCAATCTCTGAAATTTTACAGCCGTCCATTCCCAGCTCTTCTACCATTTTTATTTACATAAAAACACAAATAATAAAATAATATTTCATATTCTTTGATTCATATTGACACTTCCGGAGGATAAGAGTAACTAATCCCTATTATTCCTATCGGAATACAAAAGAAATCTAAATCTATCCCTGTAAAGCACGTCACGATGAACATTTACACCTCCATATCGGAACTGGTCGGGAAAACACCTCTTCTGGAGCCAAGGAATTATGCCCAGGCACATCGTCTGAATGCCCGGCTCCTGCTCAAGCTGGATCACCTGAATCCAGCAGGAAGCATGAAAGACCGTATCGCACTCGCCATGATCAACGAGGCAGAAGCATCGGGCCAGCTCCAATCGGGTTCCGTCATCATTGAACCAACCAGCGGCAACACGGGCATTGGCCTGGCGGCTATTGCCGCTTCCCGGGGATACCGCATCATTCTTACCATGCCGGAAAGCATGAGCGTTGAACGACGAAATATTCTAAAAGCCTACGGAGCCGATATTGTCCTGACAGAAGACAGCCAAGGGATGAAAGGAGCCATCGCCAAAGCCCAGGATCTGGCGGCCGCCACTCCGGGCTCCTTCATTCCCAGTCAATTCACCAACCCGACCAATCCCAGAGCCCATTATGAAACAACAGGTGTTGAAATATGGGAAGATACGGACGGAGAAGTAGATATCGTCGTAGCCGGAGTAGGCACCGGGGGAACAATAACCGGCATAGGCAGACTGCTCAAGGAACGCAAACCCGGAGGAATCACCGTCATTGCCGTGGAACCGGCAGATTCCCCCGTATTATCCGCCGGCCAGGCCGGAAGCCATCAAATTCAGGGAATAGGAGCCGGCTTTATCCCAGAAACCCTGGATACGGATATCTATGATGAAGTCATCACAGTTTCCAACGAAGATGCCTTTTCCACAGCTAAAGAATTGGGTGTCAGAGAAGGCATTCTGACCGGGATTTCCAGCGGAGCTGCCCTATGGGCGGCCGTCCAGGTTGCTAAAAGAAAAGAGAACACAGGGAAAAATGTAGTAGTGATCCTCCCCGATTCAGCGGATCGGTACTACTCAACTCCTCTGTTCATTTGACATCCCGTTCTTTTCTACCGGATACGGCTATCCACCTCCAACCAGCTCCAACATTCATGAACGCTCATTCCCCAACCGCTACAGACACGTTGCGACAAGCCGCAGCGCAATACGAAGGAAACCTTGTTTTTGCTACATCATTCGGGGCAGAAGACCAAGTGCTCACCCATATGATCTCCCATCTTGGTCTGAATATTCCTCTGGCGACTCTGGACACGGGGCGCTTGTTTCCGGAAACCTATGAACTCTGGGCAAGAACGGAGGAAATATACGGCATTCGCATTATTCCTTATTTTCCGGTAGCGGAAGAAGTGGAAAACATGATTCTGGACAAAGGCGTCAATCTGTTCCGCAACAGTATGGAATACCGTCACGAATGCTGCAATATCCGTAAACTGCGCCCTCTGGAAAGACTACTTGCCGGGAAAAAAGCGTGGATCTGCGGCTTACGCTCCACTCAGTCCATCACCCGGAAAGGGCTTCATATCACAGAAAACGATGAGGCGAACGGCATCATCAAAATCAACCCACTGGCCAACTGGTCAGAAGAAGATGTCTGGAACTATATCCGCGCCTACGGCGTTCCCTACAATCCTCTTCACGATGCAGGATTCCCCAGTATCGGGTGCGCCTGCTGCACAAGAGCCGTCAAAAGGACGGAAGATGTACGCGACGGACGATGGTGGTGGGAAGAAAAAGAACACAGGGAATGCGGCCTACACCGCAGGCCAAGACATTAACAATCAAAAAAAGAACATACAAAATGAACAGCATTTACAGACTCAGCCAGCTAAAGCAGTTGGAGGCAGAAAGCATTCACATTTTCCGGGATGCCATCAGCCAGTTTGAAAATCCCGTACTTCTTTATTCCATCGGGAAAGACTCCTCTGTACTGGTCCACTTAGCCAAAAAGGCATTCTATCCGGGCAGACTCCCATTCAAGCTTCTTCATATAGACTCCACATTCAAATTTCGCGAGATGATAGAATTCCGGGACAGATTCGTTCAGGAAAATGATCTGGATCTGATTGTCCACAGTAACCAGGAGGGCATTGCCGCCGGCGTTAATCCTTTTACTTACGGCAGCCGCAAATACACGGATATTATGAAAACACAGGCATTGATTCAGGCGTTGACCGCAGGAAAATATGATGCCGTATTCGGAGGCGCCCGCCGCGACGAAGAAAAATCACGGGCCAAGGAACGAATCTTCTCTTTCCGGGATAAATTCAACCAATGGGACCCAAAAAATCAACGGCCGGAATTATGGAACATTTATAACGGTCGTATCAATCCGGGAGAAAGCGTCCGTATCTTTCCTCTGTCCAACTGGACGGAACTGGATATCTGGCAATATATCCGCCTGGAAAAAATACAGGTGGTGGACCTGTATTTCGCTAAACCCCGTCCCATTGTGGAACGTGACGGCTCCCTGATTATGGCGGACGACGACCGCCTGCCTTTGGAACCGGGGGAAACACCGCAAATGAGAACCGTCCGTTTCCGCACACTGGGCTGTTACCCTCTAACCGGAGCCATAGAATCTACAGCCCGCACTGTAGAAGAGATTGTGGCGGAAATGCTGGAAACCAGGCTGAGCGAGCGTTCTTCCCGCATCATTGACCACGACGGTGATGCCTCCATGGAGCAGAAAAAACGGGAAGGATATTTTTAACCCCTATTATGAACCATTCTGACGACACCTCTTATTTTTACCATTATGGACATCGACTCATACCTGAACGAACACGAAAATAAAAGCCTGCTGCGCGTACTTACCTGCGGTTCCGTGGACGACGGGAAATCTACACTCATCGGACGCCTCCTTTATGACAGCAAACTGATTTTTGACGACCAGCTGGCAGAGCTGCGCAAAGCCAGTGAAAAAAATGGAACCGCTGGGGCAGGTAAAATTGATTACGCCCTGTTGCTGGACGGCCTTAAAGCGGAACGGGAACAGGGAATAACCATTGATGTAGCCTACCGGTACTTCACCACCCCCCGCCGCAAATTCATCATTGCCGACTGTCCCGGCCATGAACAATACACACGGAACATGGCCACCGGAGCTTCCACGGCGGACGCGGCCATCATCCTGATTGATGCCCGCCACGGAGTACTCACACAAACGAAGCGGCATGCGTTCATCGCCTCTCTTCTGAAAATACGGCACCTCATCGTAGCCGTCAACAAGATGGATCTTCTGAATTACTCTGAAGAAAAATTCCGGAAGATTGAAGAAGAATTCGGAAGCTTCACGCAACAGCTGAATATCCCGGACGTTCGTTTCGTTCCCATTTCCGCCATTGAAGGGGAAAATGTGACGCAGACAACAGGGAAAACGCCCTGGTACCAGGGAGATCATCTGCTTTCCATCCTGGAAACGCTGGATTCCAGCGACAGCAGGAATCTCCGGGATTTCCGCTTTCCGGTACAGACAGTCATACGCCCCAATCTCGATTTCCGGGGGTTCGCCGGTTCCATTACCTCCGGAGCCATCCGCAGGGGTGACCCTGTCGTAACGCTGCCTTCGTTTCAAAACAGCCGGATCAAGAGGATCGTTACTCCGGACGGAGATCTGGAAGAAGCATTCTCTCCCCAGGCCGTCGTATTGGAACTTGAGGATGAAATAGATATCAGCAGCGGTGACATGATCGTCAAAAAAGGGAATCTCCCCCATATCGAAGATCGGCTGGAGGCCCGTGTCATCTGGATGTCTGAAAAACCCCTTCTTCCCGGAAGCAAATACATGATTCGCCATGCGGGCAGAAATATCCAGGGGCGGATAGCAGAACTCCAGTACGACATAGACGTCAATACACTGGAAAGCCGCCATGCGACACAGCTTCCTCTGAACCATGTCGGCCGTATCGTCCTGGAAACAAGTTCCCCCTTGTTCTATGATTATTACCGGGATAACCGCTCCGGAGGAGCTTTCATCCTGATTGACCCGCTGAATAACGTCACGGCGGGAGCCGGTATGCTTCGCCCTCCTCACAGAGATAAGGCTCCCGAAAAAGAACAGGAGCAACTTCCGACATTCGTTTCAAGCGATGAACGCGCAGAAACCTTCGGGCATGGCGGAAAACAAATTTACATAGCGGGAGAAGACAGCGAACTGGCGCGCAGCTTCGCCAAGCAGCTGGAAAGGGAACTCCACCGGCTCAAGGCCCATACCTACGGTCTGGATTTCAAGGCGGAAGGCGTATGGGGAAGATCCGCTAAAGAAATCGTCAATGCCTCAGGCCTGCTGGCCGAAGCGGGGCTGATGAGCATTGCAGTATTGCCGAGACTTCCCGTCCTGCCCAGAAACACCAAGGGAGCCTACTGCATCTGGCTGGGGAACGTCGTCTCCGCTCCAGAAACGGCAGACCGCATCCTCCCCCCCGCAAAGGCAAATGAAAATACCGCGTTTCTTCTGGCGCGCACTCTCTATGTGGAATTTTGATTTTATCCCATTTTAATACCCGTTCCATCATTTTATGAAAACTCAGCCTCTTGCATTAAATGCTCTTCTCTGCGTTGGCGCTCTCTTGGCTCCAGCCTTTCTGGCATCCTGTCGGGAAGCCCCCGAACGGCAGGCTCAAATACGCTTTGGCCTTTTTCCCAACGTAACCCATGTCCAGGGGCTGGTTGCCAGGCATTTCAGCCGCACGGGGGAGGGATGGTTTGAAAAACGCATCTTTGAACGGACGGGGAAAAATATCTCCATTCTATGGTATGCTTACAACGCCGGCCCTGGCGCTATGGAAGCCATGTTCGCCAATTCCCTGGATTTTACCTACGTTGGGCCGGGCCCTGCCATTAATGCGTATTCCAAATCCAACGGAACTCTCCTGCAAATCGTAGCGGGAGCCGTACAGGGAGGGTCCGGACTGGTCGTTCCCACCCATTCCGGAGCATGCACGCAAAAAGACTTTCAAGGGAAAATCATCGCTACCCCCCAATTGGGCAATACTCAGGATATAGCCTGCCGGACATGGTTGGCCCTGGGAGGCGTAACAGTCACTCAAACCGGAGGAGACGCAAGCATACTTCCTACCCCCAACCCAGAACAGATACCCCTCTTGCGTCAAGGCAAACTGGACGGCTCCTGGACTGTAGAACCATGGATTAGCCGCCTGGAAAAAGAAGCCGGAGGCAAGCTCCTGTTTCTTGAAAAGGATGCCGTAACCACTGTTCTGACAGCTCAAAAGGATTTCCTGGAAAAACAGCCGGACGTGGCGCAGGCCATGATTGAAGCTCACAGAGAACTCACTCTCTGGATCATCGGACATCCCCAGGAAGCTCAAAAAATCGTCGTAGAAGAATTGAGGGAACTCACCCGTTCCAACATTGATCCCGCTTTAATTATCCATGCGTGGCCCAGGTTAGTTCTCACGAATGAAATATCCGAAGAAAAGCTCCACGAATTAGCCAAGGATACGGTACGGACCGGATTTTACAAGAAACTCCCCCACGTCGAAGGCATCATCCGGAATGATAAAAATAATCCCGCCCATGAGTAGATTATCCATACGAAACGTTTCCAAAAGTTATTTTTCCAGAAAAAAATCGCTTCTGGCTCTTTCTTCCGCCAATCTGGACATAGGGGAAGGAGAATTCATCTGCCTGGTAGGTCCAAGCGGTTGCGGCAAAACAACTCTGCTGAATATGATCGCCGGTCTGATCAAATCGGATACGGGAAGCATCTCCTATGATGGGGAAATAATCTCAGGACCGGGACTGGACAGGACAGTCGTTTTTCAGGATTTCGCCCTGTTCCCCTGGTTAAACGTGCTGCACAACGTAGAATTCGGTCTCCGATTTACCGGAATTCCCCGCGCAAAACGCCTCCAAATAGCTTTGGAAAACCTGAAATCAGTAGGCTTGGACAACTTTGCACATGCTCGTATCCATGAACTCTCCGGAGGGATGAAACAGCGCGTGGCCATAGCCCGGGCCCTTGCATTGCGTCCCAGGGTTCTCCTGATGGATGAGCCCTTCGCCGCATTGGATGCCATGACCAGGGAACAGCTTTATGCGGACCTCCAGGCCATTTGCGCCGGGCATGGAATTACCGTCGTCTTTGTCACCCATAATGTACGGGAAGCCGTATGCCTGGGAGACAGAGTCATTTTATTTTCATCCCACCCTGGACGTATTTGCGGAGAATTCTGCATTCGTTTGCCGCGCCCGCGCCAAATCAATGATCCGGGAGTGGCCCGGCTAGCTTCAAACATCACACGGGCATTAAAATCGATTTCCAGGCCCGCAGAAGAAAAACAAGACGCACAAACATCATGCACCCTTCCATAAAAAATATTCTCCAATCCTCAGTATTCATCTTGCTGGCCTTGGCTATATGGGAATACGGTTCTCTATCCGGCTGGTGGAGGCCTTTCCTATTCCCGGCGCCTTCCGCCATAAGCGGCTATCTTGAAGAAGCAATCAGGGACAACTCTCTCTGGGCCGCTACGGTCGTTACTATCCGGAGACTGCTCCTGGGGTACCTGGCCGGAATCTCCATCGGAATTCCAGCAGGACTTTTATCTGCCCGCTTCCAGCTAATGAGAAACACCATCGGAGTTCTGGCATTGGGATTTCAAGGGCTTCCCAGCGTTTGCTGGGTCCCTCTGGCTATCCTGTGGTTCGGCCAGGAAGAAGCGGCCATCCTGTTCGTCGTTGTCATGGGCACCGTCTGGTCGGTCATACTGGCCACAGAAAATGGACTTGCCAACGTCCCTCCGATTTATGCCCGCGCAGCACGGACAATGGGAGCCGGCTCTGCCTACACGCTGCTCTTTGTCACGCTTCCGGCTTCTGCTCCATTCATCGTCAGCGGTATGAAGCAGGGCTGGGCCTTTTCCTGGCGCTCCCTGATGTCCGCAGAAATTTTTGTTCCCATCCTGACAGGACTGGGATTGGGACAGCTCCTGCACTTCGGAAGAGAACTCAATTCCATGGAGCAGGTCATGGGCATCATGTTCGTTATTATTCTCATAGGCCTGCTCTCAGACAAACTCATCTTCTCCCCCCTGGAACAAGCCATCTACAGACGCTGGGGGACTAATTTAGCTTAACCAACAGAAAATATCATGACTAAAGAAGGATACACATCCAACGAACGAATCAAGGAGGAAAGCGATTTCCTCAGAGGAAACATCTCTGACCTCCTCCATGACGGCAGCATTACCCATTTCCCGTCCGAAGAAGAATTTCTTTTGAAATTTCACGGGATTACCCAGCAGGATAACCGGGATGAACGGCTTATCCGGAAGAAAAACGGACAGGAAAGAAACTGGTTATTCATGTTGAGGCTGCGCCTCCCCGGGGGCCGCATGACGCCCAGCCAATGGCTAGCCGCGGAAACGCTAAGCGACCAATTCGGCAACGGCACCCTTAAACTTACGACACGCCAGGCCATTCAAATCCACGGAGTCGTCAAACAGGACTTGAAACAGACCATGAAAGATATCCACCACGCGGCCATCACCACGATTGCCGCCAGTGGGGACGCCACGCGCAATGTCATGGTTTCTCTGCACCCGGAAGATTCCGGCATCCATGAAACTGTCTTCAATCAAGCCCGGGAACTCTCCCGAAAACTGGAACCGCAGACGCACGCCTATCATGAAATATGGCTGGATGCCAAACGAATCTACTCGGGCGCGGAAGAAGAACCTTTGTACGGTCCCGGCTATTTGCCGCGCAAATTTAAAATCGCTTTTACGCTTCCCCCGGAAAATGATGTGGATGTGTACGCCCAGGACCTGAGCTTCGTGGCTATTGAAAAAGAAGGGAAACTCCTGGGATATGACATCCTGGCCGGCGGAGGAATGGGCTATGCTTACGGCAATCCCGGTTCTTTCCCCCGCCTTGCGGATATTATCGGATTCTGTTTCCCGGAACAGGTGGAGGAAGTAGCCCGGCAGGTGCTTTTGATCCATAAAGAATTCAGCACCCGCTGCAACAGAAAAACATCCCGGCTCAGGTACACCATTGCCGGCAAAGGGCTGGACTGGTTCACTAACGAACTTGCAACACGCCTTCCATTTCCGCTTCAAGCGGCCAGACCTTTTTCATTATCTACGAACGGAGACGCCGCAGATGTTCCTGGCCGCCAGACCATTGAAATTGAAGGAGGCCGCATCCAGAATTCAAACAGGCAACAGCTCAAAACCGCTTTTCATGAAATAGCTTCCATTCATCAAGGAGATTTTTTCATCACAGGTAATCAGAATCTGGTCATTGACGGCATCACACCGGATACTGCCGAACAAATCAAATCCATCATTGGGAAGTACAATCTTCTCCCCAACGATTCGGGGCTCAGGCGCAATTCCTCCGCCTGTACCAGCCTGCCATTTTGCCCGCAGGCCCTTACAGACTCCGAAAGGCTGCTTCCAAAACTGGTGGATGAACTGGAACCGCAGTTAAAAGAACTGGGGCTATGGGACGAAGACATTTCCATCCGCATGACCGGGTGTCCCAACGGATGCTCCAGACCATATCTGGCAGAACTGGCTTTCGTCGGCAGAGGTCCGGGCAAGTACAATATCTGGATGGGCGGTTCCAGAAGAGGAGACAGGCTGGGCTTCATCTATCAGGAATCTGTACCCGTAAAGGAAATCGCAGACGTGCTCCGACCAGTATTTGCACGTTTTGCGGCGGAACGCAACCAGGGGGAAGGATTCGGTGACTGGAGCATCCGCGCATTACATCCGCAATCTTTATAAAAGCATAAACACCCGGAGCCGTTTTTGCCGCGGACGGCTCCGGGGCAAATCCTGCTATCTTTGAAAATCAAAAAAGATACGCCAAAAATAAAATTATAAAGCCTCTTCTCCCCCCAGGAAAAACATCCCTCCGTCGCCGCCAGGAACTCTCATTCCATCCTGCTAACGCTGAAACAATACACGGCGGGGTTAATCAGGGCCAGGGGAAGATAAAACACGGCAAAGGAAAGCGAGCCGCCATACAAGACCAGGCACAGGATGGACATGACAAACAGCACGCTGATTTTCAAGCTCCGCGCCCAGTCCAGACGATGCACCAGCCAGACCAGGACGGCGCACACAAAACCAATCACCGCGCACAACACGCCGCCCAGGGTCAGAAACTGCATGTAGCTGGAACAGAACTGCTCCAGCCACCGCACATTATCCGGACCCGGAGGATTCCCTTCCCAGGCAAAAACGCCCGGCGGCAACAGCACCCACAACAGCACGGAAAGAAATACCAGACGGTCTGTATTAAGGCGATAAGTCATGCGCTTTCATGATACCATTTCCGTGCACGGGATAACAAGGGAAATCGCCCGTGCGCCAAGGTTCCGGGAACGGCAGGATTTACAAAGGGGCAAAGGCTGCCTCTCCGGCTCCATTAACGGCTATCCCGTCTATTTCCACCAGCCAGCCGGGGCGGCAGACAGGGGCTTTCAGCATCACATGCGGCACTGCGGCCAACGGAGAGTCCATCAGTCGGTTCCGAACCGTTTCCCGGTCCGCCCAGTCGCGCAGGTACACTACGGCCTGCTTCAGGTCGGACAGGCAGCCCCCGCTCCTTTCCATCAGGACGCTCATGTTTTCCAGGGTGCGGGCCGTCTGGCCCACCACGTCCCCCGGATGGACAATGTTTCCCTCCGCGTCAATACTGGCGGTGCCGGAAAGGAAATAATGGGAGCGGTCTCCGTACACGATGCGGACGCCGCGCTCAAAGGCCACCCGGTACACATGCGTGGGGGACAGGTAGTCCGGCGCTTCCATGTACCGGACCTGCCCGGGCTCCAGCCCCACGATGCCCAGACTGTCCATATGCAGCAGGCGGCCCGGCAGCTCCGTACAGCCTTCAATGCCGGTACTGGCGATGAAATGGCTCTCCGGAGTCAGTCCGTAACGGTCAAAGCATCCGTTGCGGCCTTCCACCAATCCCCGGTAGTTGTTATCAATATCCCGGCAATAAATCCAGGTGCGGTGAACCAAATCCGGCACGGCTCCCCCCTGTAAGGCGGCAATCCGGTCCAGCCAGCGGAATTCCTCTCGCATCTGGCCGCAGCTGTCCGGGGAGGAAAATTCCCTCTTGCCCGCCAGGAACAGACGGTAATGCGCGCGGAGGGCTTCCACGACCGTTCCGCCCTGCTCCGCCCTACGCCTTTTTCCCAGCATTCCGCCGATGTGCCAGGCTTCCAGAGCCACGCGGGCCCCGTTCGCAGGGGGCTGTCCAACTATGGAAACATAAGAATTCCGTTCTCCTGTTATCCGCCGCAGCGGAGCCGACTGGCGCACCGGGTCGCTGACATGGAAACGCAGCAGGAATTCATCTTCTTCCCCTCCCCCCAGATTGCGGTACCTGGCCATCAGGGAACGCAGTTCTTCCTCAAAACTCGCGCCCGGCTCCGCCGTCATGCAGAAGAAGCATTCTTCCGCTCCGTTTGTTCCGGACCATTCCAGTCGTTCAGGTACATTCGCCGTCATGATGCCCTCCCGCCCCTTTACAGGGACTGCACATAATTGATCAAATCCTCCAGTTCACGGTTATTCAGGGAACTCGTCTTCCCGCGGAGATCCCCCGGATTGCATGTCGTGATGGCTTCCCGTATCGTCTTCGCACGGCCGTCGTGCAGGTAAGGGGCGGTCCGCCACACTTCCACCAGGGAAGGCACCAGAACGCTTTTACCTTCATCCAGCCCCGTGGCCGTCCCCGTGGCCACCAGTTCCTTGTTAGTGAAGTAAGGATGGGGGTGGCACCGCACGCACCCGGCTGTTTTAAACACTTCCCTGCCCCTCCGGGCAGATTCGGACAAAGCCCCCCGTTCCACGCCGGGAGCATGGCACTGGGCGCACCCCTCCCCCCCTGTCTGCTGTTTGGAAGGGAGATGAGCCACCAGGAACGGGCTGGGAACTTCCTTCATGTTTTTCAGGTATGCATTCACGCATTCCGCCAATTCACCGGAAGGTTCCAGAAACTGGATGTGCACAAAACCCGCCGTCACGGCCACTTCCGCAGAGGCGCGGACGCCCAGCGTCATCACCGGGCTCGTCCGGTGGGAAAGGAACATGGTGCGCGTATTTTTCGGGTTGCCCATGCCGTCATTCAGCAGATCCCAGTTCAGGCCGTCCACCCGGCCGTCCGGGTGGCAGGTGGCGCAGCTCTGCCACCCCTGGAAGCAATGGGAAGCGTCATTAAAATACCGTTCCCCCAGTTTTTCCCGGGAAGGCCGGAATGGGGCATTCAGGGGAATTGCCCTGGATTTGCGGGCATCCTTCAGGGAGATTTCCGCCAGAGAATCAGAAAAATAGCCGGCCACATAAACGTTTTTCCCATCGGAGGCCACGGAGCGCGGGCCGTTCAAGGGCAGAGCGATCCGGGCGCGGAGACCGTGCAGGAAACCAAGCCTTTCGGAAACCGGCTCATTGCTCCGGTCTTCCCGCTTCATGCGCTCCAGCAGGGCCGGGAAATCAATTACGGAGAGTTCATGCGTCCCCGCATGCGTCACGAACAGTTTTCCGCCATCTCCGGAAAAAGAAACGCCCCACGGGTTGGCCGCCCCCGCATCCGGGTCATCCAGCAGAACGGGATGAGGCTTGTCCGGCTCGTCCGTATTGATAACCGTCACGGCATTCGTATTCATCCAGCCGCGGTCCAGCTGCGTGGTAGGCGCCTGGTACCGGCTCAATACATGCGCCACGGCCAGATAACGTCCATCCGGGCTTATCGCCATGCCGCGCACGCCCTGCGTCCCGTTGGAAAGCGGGAAATGGACAGCTTTTCCGTCTTCCACCAGAGTCAGCGCGGCAGCCGTGAAATCCCCGTCCGCAGCCCCGGCCGGCAAATGGCCGGCAGCCCAGATTTTCCTGCCGTCCGGAGAAACGGCCAGCACTACGGGTTCACGGGGGACATTCCAGGAATTCAGCACGGTTCCGGCAGCGGCGTCCATTTCCAGCACGCGGGAATCAAACCGGCAGGCCACATACAGCTTCCCTTCCCGCAGCACAGGAGACATGGGCGTATGCCCGGCAGGAAAAGAACGCTTCAATTCCCCGCTTTCCAGGTCCACTACTTCCACCACTCCGCGCGCTCCCCCCTCCGCCACATAAACCGTCGCGCCATCCACGGCCATGCCGTTGGGAGGCTGGGCCAGCCGGATGCTTTTCACCTTTTCCCCGGAAGCAGGGTCCACCAGTTCCAGCACGCGGCTCTCATGCCCCAGCACAGCAACCAGGTGATTAACGACCTTCACATCCACCGGAGCCAGAGGGCTGGAAGCGGCATCCTCCCCCTGCCTGCATGAAATGAGGACCAGCAGACAGCCAAGAACAGTCGCAGAGACGCGGAACATTTTTGTCAGTTTCATGGCAATTTCAACAATCAGTCTTCTATGATCACCCGGAACCCCACGTTGTACACCGGACGCCAGCCGGGATATCCCCAGCGCCAGGAGGATGTGGCCCGTCTGGGACGGTCATACCAGGAACCGCCGCGCACCGCACGGGGAACACGGGAATCCAGGCTTTCATTGCGTCCGTCCCCTTCCTTCCAGGGATAGGGCCTGTATTCGGAACGGGTCCATTCCGCGGCATTGCCGATCATGTCGTACAATCCGTAGGCATTCGGCTTGTAACTCTTGACGGGGGCCAGGTGAAGCTTTCCGTCATTGTATGTTTCATCCCTCGGCACGAAGTCCCAGAAACGGTTGGGATTTTTAATCGGCTTGGGATCCACGCCGGAAACGGCCAGCTCCTTCAGCGTCACGTCCCCCAGGTTGGCATACGCGGAAAAATCCGCATCCCGTTCCCCGAAGAAGAAATCCGTATCCGCGCCCCCCCTGGCCGCGTATTCCCACTGCGCTTCCGTAGGCAAGGTCACTTTTTTCCCGGTTTTCCCGGAAAGCCAGCGGCAAAATTCCATGGCCCGGGCCCAAGGCACCCGGATGACGGGAAAACGCGGATCGGCATCCATGTCGTAGCCGGGCTTCACCTGATCCTTGTAATGCATGTCATACCATCCGTTAGCATACTCCGGGTCGAAGCGGCGGTATTGTTCCAGCGTCACTTCCGCCTCTCCCATCCAGAACGGCCTTTCAATCCCCACCGTGGAAACAGGACGTTCCGCCGGTGTTTCCCGTTCATTCCCCATCCTGAACTTCCCTGCGGGAATGCGGCGGAACGTCATGTTCACGCCGTCCCCCAAATCCACAGTCAGCGTTTCATTTCGCGGTTCCGGAACGGGAACGCTCTTTTCTCCGGCGCGGGTAATGGAGTTCCCGGCGTCAGGGATGGAACCGCCGCCGCTTCTCCGGAACAGGGAATCCTTCATCGTCACGTAATTACGTTCCGCTCTTGAAAATCTGCCGTGCAGGTCATAACGGCGTTTCAGCAGCCCTTCATTGCGCTCTCCCGGCCATTCGCCCAGATAAGGGGCGTTCATGTCCATCCACGTGACCAGGCGGTTCCAGTCCTCCTGCGGCATGTCCACGCCATGGTGGCCTTTTTTAAGGAGCTGGTAAAGCTCCGACGTATCCGCGAAAAACTCCGTGGGGGCCAGCCCCAGATAGTTCCCCTCCGGGCCATTGCGGCGCACATAGGGGTGCAGGTTCCAATAAGAGACGGAACCGGGGGCGGGAGCCCCCTTGACGGCCTCCAATGTCATGAAATCCGGCACTCCTCCACGGGCCTTGCTTTCCGCTGTGTGGCAGCGTATGCAATGGCGATCCAGTACGGGCTGCACTTCATTCATGAAGGAGAAAGTGCGCGCCGGACCGTACCATGGAACGATAGGAGCGGGTTTCTGGCGGGAAGCCATGACGGTCCTGGCGGGGGGAGCGCAGTTCTGCCGTTCATGGCAGCCGATGCAGCTGAGCGTTTCCCCCGGCATGGCGGTAAACCAGCTCCGCATCAGCGCCAGGGCGCGCCCCTCCCCGTCCAGCACCTGAAGCGTCAGAGGCTGACAGGCGGGAGCCGTGAAGATGGCGGAACCGTCAGGATTCACGGGCACGGTGCCGTACAGCACTTTCAAGTCCCAGTTGCTTTCCATGCCCATGGCATAGTGGCTTCCCGTATTGCGGGGGCTGTACTCGGACATAAACACGCGCAGGGCCCTGGCTTCCCCTCTGGGCACTCCGGCCATGGCGCGGCCCCGGTACACGTCGGAAATATAAACCGTAGCCGTCTTGCTTTCCGTCTTCACCCGGTCATGCAGCACGGGCGGTTTTTTGCGTGGCCCCAGGGGCGCGGGGTCTGCATAGACGAAGTAGGAGGAGGCCGTGAGAGGAACGATGTTATCGTATATGTCGCACCAGACCACATTGGTCACGCCCTGGTCGCCGGAAGGGGAGGAAACGGCCAGAAAACACTCGTCATTCAAAGGATAAGGTCCTGCGAAATAAGGAGTCTTCAATCCCTGCACCAGCTGATCTTTGGTCACGTTCTCCACAGGCTTTCCATACCCCGGAATCTTCTGAACGGCACCCTCCGTGGCGGTGCGCCCCCTGTTCACGTCAAAGAGGACCAGTTCCCCCAATCTCTTGACTCCATGATGCCCGCTGACAATGCCCGCAAACATGCCCGGCCTGCCGGGGAGGGGCCGTGCGTTGAACAAGCTGTTGGGCCAGTAGGAGTTGGAACCATAGTATTCCTTCTGGTCGCTGCCGTCCGGATTCATGTGCATCAGCACACGGCTGAAATAGTGGGCGCTTTCCGTGTACTCCCAGCGCAGGAACATCACCCTGCCGTCCGGCAGCATGGTGGGGAACCAGTTATTGTCCTGGTCAAAGGTAAGCCGGCGGGTCGTTTTCTTTTCCCGGTCGTAAAGGTGGAGGTTGCCCACGTAATCCACCCCGGCCACGCAGGGCACCCCCTGCATGCCGGAAGTATTGACGAAAATAATCCGGCCGTCCGGCAGGTAGCAGGAATTATAGCTGTCCGTATCCGCCGGCATATGCGCGGTAAGGGATTCCTTTTTCCCGGTTTTCAAATCCAGCTCAAACACGTCCCATGGCCTGTTTTCCTTCTTTCCGAATCCGTTCCCGGTGAACATGAGCTTCTCCCCGGAAAAATCAACATCCAGATGCCCGACCCAGCGGTCGTCCGCCAGCAGCTGCTCCACAGGGGAAGAAGAGGAAACCCCGTTAAATTTCACAATGCCGCTGCGGTATTTGCGCCCGGGCCCCGGCATGCTGGAAATACCCTGCCAGTTCGCCGGACGGTCATGATTGAAAGAACTTTTCCCGGACGGATTGAAACGCCGCACGCTCACCCATGCCTTCAGGCCGTTCTGTTCCGGCAGGGCATCAATCAGGGCTTTTCTCCGCAGATCCACCATCTCCCGCAGCAGGGCCGCCTGTCCCGGCCCGGCCTGCTCCACCCACCGGTCCAGAGGCCCCAGCTCCTTCTCCCACTCATCCAGCCGCGCCAGGAAACCTTCCGCACCGGCGTACCGTTCCCCGTACTTGTCCCGGTTTCTCTTCACCGCGCGGCGGATGGCCGCAGAGTCATAATAGGACGCCAGCTTCTTCAGCCTGAGGAAACGGACTCGTTCCTGAATGGCTTCCTGATGCTTAACCAGGTCATCCCAGGAAGAAACGGCTCCAATACTCTCTGCCGGAACGGAAAGAATTTCCGCCAGCGCGGCGCCGGCTGCCTTCCCGTCGGGCCACGCCTGAAATACGGGAACCAGCAAAACCATCGCATCCCCGCAATCGTCAGCGGCAGCAGGCTCGGAAAGGGAAGCAGCATACTCCGCCGTCCGCGTCCACACCTGCCGCATCCATGCATCCTTTTCTTTCGCGGAAGGCGCAGGAGGGATTACGGCCAGCTCCCGCAACCAGGGCTGCAAACCGGAAGCGTGGAGCATTCCTGCGCCCAGCAAGGCGCAGGAACATGAAAAAAGACGCAGAAAGGAAATATAATCAGGCATGGCATACGGTTTTAAAATAATACGCCAGGGAAATTCTTTTTCATTCAATAGGAAGACTACTTTACGGCATTTTCTCTCAAACGTCAGACAATGAATGAATAACTTAATTGATTCGGATTTCTAGACCGGAAGCCAAACGTGAATTTCAAAAGACCCCGGCTGAAATCATCGCGGGAGTGGAAGAGGAACCGGGAGGAATGAAACTCCATGAAGTGGTCCGTCTGATCAACGACATCGCCGCCCGTTATGAAGTGGCAGCCCTCACGATAGCCGAGCCGATGCCGCGCCTGACGATCAAGATCAGAAACATGCTCAGCCAGCTCCCCCTGCTGAAGCCGGACGCCCCGCCGGCCCAGCCGGGCAGGAAACGGCAAAATTAAAATCATCCTGCCGTCGATTCCCGGTCTTTGGAAAAGGCAGGCAGAGGAAGAAAGGGACAACCGGACATTCAGGCATCCTCCAGCATCCGGGGGCGCAGCAGGTACACCTTGTCCCGGCGGCGCACCTGTTCGGGAACCGCCAGATAGACGGTTTCTCCCTTTTGAGCGGCTTTTACGGGCTCCATGCCCTCTGCCGTCTCCCTCCGCATGGCTGCCACTTCCATGCGGACGGCTCCCGTAGTGGGGCCTGTTATGAGGATGGTCTGCCCCGCGGACAGGCCGCCGGCTTCCAGGAACAGGGCCGCCACCCCGTTCTTCTTATAAAAGTTCTCTACCCTGGCAATGTGGATCTTCAACAGGGCTGCGCGGCTGTTGGCGGAACCGCTCCATTCCCCCCACTTCACGCCCAGGTAATACCCGCCCTGCCAGAATCCCCGGTTGAAAACGGATTCCAGCCGTTTCATCCACGCTTCCGCCCTGTCCGAGGAAAAGGTTCCGTCCTGGCACGCCCGCGCGGCTTCCCGGTACACGGAGGTGACCGTCCTGACGTAATCCGAGGAACGGCCGCGCCCTTCCAGCTTCAGTACGGAGACGCCCGCGTCCAGAAGCTGGTCCAGCACCGGAATGGTGCACAGGTCCTTGGGAGACATCACGTATTTATTGTCTATCACCAGCTCATTGCCCGTTTCCTCGTCCGTCACGCGGTAGGCGCGGCGGCAGTTCTGGAAACAGGCCCCCCGGTTGGCGGAGGAGTTGTAGGCCGCCAGGCTCATGTGGCATTTGCCGGACACGGCCACGCATAACGCCCCGTGGGCGAAAATTTCCACCCGCAGCAGCTCCCCGGAGGGGCCTTTCACGCCCTCCTTCCGGATGGATTCAATAATATGCCTGATTTGCGCCAGGGTGAGTTCCCGGGCCAGCACCACCACATCCGCGTACTGCGCGTAAAATTTGACGGAGGCCATGTTGCAGACATTGGCCTGCACGGACATATGGACTTCCAGCCCAATGGAACGCGCATAAGAAATCACCGCCAGGTCGGAAGCGATGACGGCATCCACACCGGCTTTCCGGGCGGCGTCGCACAGGGCATGCACCGCCTCCAGCTCTTCATCGTACACAATGATATTCAGTGTCAGATAAGCTTTGGCGCCCGCCTCATGGCAGCGCTCGACGATTTCCGGCAAATCTTCTTCCGAAAAATTGACTGTGGCGCGGGAACGCATGTTCAGCTTTCCTACTCCGAAGTACACGGAGTCCGCTCCGCCCTGCAAGGCGGCCTCCAGAGATTCAAACGACCCCGCCGGGGCCATGATTTCTATCCGGTTTTGAAAAGGCATGGGTCAAAGTCCTCCGGGTTCTTCCATCAGAATGACGGAAATTCTTCCCTTGGGAAAGCATTTAACAATGGACATGTGAATATTGCACAGGCGGTCCGGGGAATTACAATCCGCGCAGATTCCGGTGTGCATGCAGGGAGTCCTGAACCCTTCATGCCGCCTGGCGTTCAGGGGCGCAATGCGGCGGATGCGTTCCCGGGCCTCTGCCGGCGTGGCCACCAGCTTGTTGGAACCGGCCAGCAAAATGACACGCCGGGGTCCGAATGCCACCGGAGCCACACGGTTGCCCACCATGTCCACCCAGTGCAGGGTCCCTTCCATGCTGACGGCATTGACGCCGGTTAAAAACAGGTCCGCCGTCATGCCCTGGCGGCGGATTTCCCATTTCTCCTCCCGCACCATGCCCGGAACAAAGCCGTCATAGAACTGAATGTCCGGATTGGAGTGCAGGTCATCAAGAATGCCCGCAGCCTTCAGGGTCATGGAATCCCCATAGGAAGCGGACGACGGCCTGAACTCCCGCACCAGGCCGCGCATCACCTCCGCAGCCTCCCTCAGGCCCGGCACTACAAAACTCCGAAATCCACGCCGTTCCAGACGTCCGGCACATTGCTCCAATGAAAGGGGGTCTTCCATAAAAACGGCCCATGAAGCCCCCTGCTCCGGCATGACGCCGGAGCAGGAAAACCTGGATGTTACTCTTCCGCCGGAGCTTCCATTTCACCGGACACTTCCCCGACTCCCGCGTCTTCCGTTTCCGCCGGGGCTTCTTCATCTTCATCATCGGGAATGACGATGGAAATGTCCTGGATGGATTCGCCCTCATTCAGCGTCATGAGCTTCACGCCCTGGGTGGCGCGACCCGTTTCACGCACGGTCGCCACCTTGATGCGGACGGATTGTCCGGCCGTGGTCATCAGCATCAGTTCGTCCTCGTCGGACACGACCGTGGCGGAAACCACCTTGCCGGTCTTATCCGTGCAGTTCATGGTCTTGATGCCGGTGCCGCCGCGGCCCTGCGTGCGGTATTCATCAAAGGAAGTGCGCTTGCCGAGGCCGTTTTCAGAAGCCACCAGCAGGGTTTTCTGCGGGTCCACAATGGCCAGGGCCACAACGTAGTCCCCCGCCCGCGGGCGGATGCCGCGAACGCCGATGGTGTTGCGGCCCTGCGTACGCAGATCTTCTTCCGGGAAGCGGATGCTCATGCCGTCATGCGTGACGAGCACGATTTCATCGGCCCCGCTGGTAAGTTCCGCGTTCACCAGACTGTTGCCTTCCTCCAGATTAATGGCAATGATGCCGGCCTTGCGATAGTTGGCGAAATCGTTCAGGCTGGTTTTCTTCACCGTGCCGTCCTTCGTGGCGAAAACAACATTGCCGCTGCCTTCCGCAAAGGTAATGTCATTGCCTTTTTCATCCACCCGGCGTTCCAGGCGCAGGATGGCAGCGATGGCTTCTTCCGGCTGGAGATCCAGCAGGTTCTTGATATTGCGGCCCTGCGCGCTGCGCGCCGCTTCGTCAATCTCATACACGCGGTCCACGTACACGCGCCCGGTGTTCGTAAAGAACATCAGGTAGTCGTGGTTCTGGGCGGCGAACAGGTGTTCGATAAAGTCCGCTTCCGCATCCTTTTTGGCTCCCCTGGTAGTGGCAGCCTTCACGCCCTTGCCCCCGCGCGCCTGCACGCGGTATTCCGCGGAGTTGGTGCGCTTGATGTAGCCGCTGTGCGTGATGGTGACGATCATCGTGTCATTCGGGATGAGATCCTCAATGGCCATATCCCCGGAGAAGGGAATGATGCGCGTGACGCGCGGCGTGGCGTACTTGTCCTTAATCGCCTTCAGTTCGTCCTTTACAATGCCCAGCACGCGGGATTCGTTCGCCAGAATATCCAGGTAGTCCTTGATGCGGACCAGCAGTTCCGCGTATTCCCCGGAAATCTTGTCGTTTTCCAAGGCGGTCAACTGGTACAGGCGCAGATCCAGGATGGAGTTCACCTGACGTTCCGTGAAGACGTAGCGGTCCCCCTGGATGGAGGCCTGGGAACGGATCAGGATGCCCAGGCTTTCCGCCGTCTGCGTGGAGAATGTGTAATTCTGCAGGCGTTCACGGGCTTCATCCCGGTTTTTGGAATCCCGGATAATGGAAATGAAGTCATCCATGTGGTGCAGGGCCAGCAGGAAGGCTTCCAGGCGCTCGGCATCCTTCTCCGCATCCCCCAGCAGATAGCGCGTGCGGCGCACGACCACCTCGCGGCGGTGCTCGATATAGAAGTTGATGGCGTCCATCATGGCGAGCGTCTTGGGGCGGTTGTCATGAATCGCCAGCATATTCACCGCAAAGGAAGTTTCCATGGAGGTGAGCTTGTAAAGCTGGTTCATGACCACCTGCGGGCGGGCATCCCGCTTCAGCTCGATTTCAATGCAGGTTTTCTCATCGGAAAGGTCACGGATGCCGGAAATATCCGTCAGGATTTTATCCTTGTACAGTTCCGCAATGCGTTCCTGAAGGGCGGCGCGGTTCACGCCATACGGCACTTCCCGGATGATGAGAAGATCCTTGCCGGAATCCGTTACTTCCATATCTATCTTGCCGCGGATGCGCACGGAGCCGCGCCCGGTGCGGAAGTAGTTGTCAATGCCTGAAAAGCCCAGCACGTCGCCCCCGGTGGGAAAATCCGGCCCCTTGATGTACTGGCGCAGCTCTTCCACAGTCATGTGGGGATTGTCAATCACGGCGCAAATGCCGTCCACCACTTCCCCCAGGTTGTGCGGAGGCATGTTGGTGGCCATCCCCACGGCAATCCCCGTGCCGCCGTTCACCAGAAGGTTTGGGAAAGCGGAGGGGAACACGGTGGGTTCCGTGTGTTCATTGTCGTATGTGGGAACAAAATCCACGGTGTCCTTGTCCAAATCCGCCATCAGGGCCACGCCCATACCGGAGAGCTTGGCTTCCGTGTATCGGGCAGCGGCGGGGGGGTCTCCGTCCGGCGTGCCGAAGTTGCCCTGGCCGATCACGAGAATATCCCGCATGGACCAGTCCTGCGCCATGTTCACCAGGGTGCCGTAAATGGCGGCATCCCCGTGAGGGTGGTAGTTACCCATCGTGTCGCCCACGATTTTGGAGCATTTGCGGGTCTTGCCCCCAGGGGACAGATTGAGTTCCTTCATGGCGTACAGGATGCGCCGCTGGGAAGGCTTGAGGCCGTCTCTCACGTCCGGCAGGGCGCGGGAGATGATGACGGACATGGAGTAGTCCAGGAAAGAAGTGGAGAGCTCGTTGGCTACATCCACCGGTTTGATTCTATTATTTTCCATGGTGCTGAAAGAGAGTGCGGGGGTTAGATGTCAAGGTTGCGGACATTGAGGGCATGGTCCACGATGTAATTCTTGCGGGGCTCCACCACATCCCCCATCAGGATGGTGAACATTTCATCGGCCCTGACGGCGTTGTCGTCGTTCAGGATGACGCGGAGCAGCTCGCGCCGTTCCGGGTCCATCGTCGTCTTGAACAGGTCCTTGGCGTCCATTTCACCCAACCCTTTGAATCGCGTAATTTCCACCCCGCGCTTGCCGATGGAGATGACGGATTCCAGAATGTCCATGACGGAAAACAGGGGGGTCACTTTTTCCTTGTCCCCCTCGCCCTCCACCAGTTCAAACAGGGGCGTGTCCATGGAGACAATCATATTCCCCGGAATGCCCAGTTCCGCCAGCCGTGCCAGAGCCCGCGTGATGGCTTTGGCTTCATGCAGTTCATGGGTGATGGAGCGGCGGCTGGGCCCCTCCCGTTCCGGAAGCGGATTTTCCAGCAGCTCCTCTTCCGAGGGCATGCCGAAGATGAAAAGGTCCCTGTTTTCGTCGGAAAAGGCAGTCAGGGCCTCCATGTCATGGAAGAAGAGTATTTCCTCTTCATTGCCGCAGCGCACCTTCACCAGGAATTCCGGGAATTCCCCGTTGGCCTCCCGGTGGCTGAGCAGGTCTTCCAGGGAACCTCCCTGCGCCTGCATGGATTCCGTATAACGCTGGAGGTTGACCAGCGTTTCCAGAATGGCGGAGAGCTCTTCGGGAGAGAAGGAACGGGAACCGTCCGCGAAACGCAGGGTCACGTCATTGACGGCCAGTTCAATCAATTTGCGGTTCAGGGCCACGTCATCCTGCACGTACTCTTCCTTTTTCCTGCGAATGATGCGGTACAGGGGCGCCTGGGCGATGTACAGATACCCGGCGCGCACCAGCTGCGGCATGTGGCGGCAGAAGAAAGTGAGAAGGAGGGTGCGGATGTGGGCGCCGTCCACGTCGGCATCAGTCATGATGATGATTTTGTGGTAACGCACACGGTCCAGCTTGAAGGAGGCTTCATCGTCCCCTTCCCCGATTCCGGCGCCGATAGCCGTAATCATGTTCTGGATTTCTTTGCTTCCCAAGGCTTTGTCCAGGCGGGCCTTTTCCACGTTCAGCACTTTCCCGCGCAGGGGCAGGATAGCCTGCGTGCGGCGGTCGCGCCCCATCTTGGCGGAACCGCCTGCGGAGTCACCTTCCACAATGAACAGCTCGCACTTCGCGGGATCCCGGTCGGAACAGTCCGCCAGTTTGCCGGGCAGGCCGCCGATGGAGAGGGCGCTCTTGCGGACTGTTTCGCGCGCCTTGCGGGCGGCTTCCCGGGCACGGGCGGCCGTGATGCTCTTCTCGATGATCTTCTTGGCCATCGCCGGGTTTTCTTCAAAATACGTCTTGATTTCCTCGTACACGACGTTGCCCACCACGCCTTCAATCTCCGTATTCACCAGCTTGTCCTTCGTCTGGGAGGAGAAACGCGGGTTGGGCATCTTGACGGAAATGACCGCCACCAAGCCTTCACGAACGTCTTCGCCGCTCAGGGAGGGATCTTTTTCCTTCAGCAGGCCGTTGGCCTTCGCGTAACCGTTGATGACGCGCGTCAGGGCGCCGCGGAAACCGGAAAGGTGCGTTCCCCCGTCCCCGTTGTAAATGGAGTTGGCAAAGCAAAGGATGTTCGTTTCATACGTGTTGTTGTACTGGAACACTACGTCCACCAGAACATCGTCCTCCATCTTCTTGCCGTCGTACTCCACTTCCACCTTCCGGACGCCGGAAATGGAAATGGGGTCTTCGTTGATCACTTCCTTGTTCGTGCCCAGCTGGCGGACGAACTCCACAATGCCGTCCTTATAGAAGAACGTTTCCCGGCGCGCCGGAGCTTCACGCTCGTCAATCAGTTCAATGACCAGGCCGGGATTCAGGAAAGCCAGTTCCCGCAGGCGCGTCGTCAGGCGGTCAAACTTGAACTCCGTGGTATCCGTGAAAATGGTGGCGTCCGGGAAAAACGTGATCGTGGTTCCCGTGACTTCACAGGCACAGGAACCTACGGTACGGAGGGGTTCCACCGTCTTGCCTCGCTCAAACTTGATCTGGTAACGCTTGCCGTCCCGGCGCACCTCCGCCTTGAACCAGTCGGACAGGGCGTTCACGCATTTGGCGCCCACACCGTGCAGGCCGCCGGAGTACTTGTACGCGCCCTGGCCGAATTTGCCGCCCGCGTGCAGGTTGGTCAGAACCAGTTCCACGGCGGGAATGCCAAACTTCGGGTGGATATCCACCGGAATGCCGCGTCCGTTGTCCACGATGGAAATGGAACCGTCCACATGAATGACAATGTCAATCTTGCTGCAATAGCCGGCCAGATGCTCGTCAATGGAGTTATCCAGCACTTCAAATACACAATGGTGCAAGCCCCGTTCGTCAGGGTCCCCGATGTACATGCCGGGCCGCTTCCGCACGGCCTCCAGGCCTTCCAGTTTGTCAATCTGCGCGGCGCCGTATTCATGCTGCGCCGTCGTGGAAACGGTGGTTTCAACAACCTCGTTGGTATCTTCGGACATAACCGAAATATACTACGCTTATCTTAATTTTTTGCAAGACTAATGTTATAAACCGCGTGCGCGCGCGTAGGGCCTAGCCTTGCAAAATTCCGCTGAAATCGCATAAAAAAGGCCCTATTGCTCGCGTTCCGTTCTTTTCCGGCTCCGGACAGCGGAGAGGGCTTTCGGAAACATTTGGCGCGTTTTTACAGATTTGAGGAGAGGATGAGGCGTTTCACGGGAGGGGACGAGGGGAAAAAGGGCCATGGCTTCCGTGGGGACGGCGTATTCTTTTTTCTTGCCGCTGTTTTGTTTTTGGCCCATCCGGGCGACCCCAGGGGCTTTCCTCAGGCAACAGAGCCGTTCCGGAGTTGTTCCGGAGCGGCTCTGGAGGGCCAGGAGGAAGGCTTTTCGGGGGTGGGTGGGGTGCCTTCTCCTTGGGTTTTCTTTCTTTTAGAAGTCGTAGCGGTAGCCGACGCTT